>JAUYJY010000021.1 GCA_030699205.1 Candidatus Pacearchaeota archaeon | reverse complement strand
ATAATTCTGATAATTGGAACACTATTTGTCCAGAATTCTCTATCTGTACAATTCTGAAAACAATTGTGCTAATCAACAGAATTGTCCATATTTTGAACAGTTTTTTGTTCTTCCGCTAATAGTCTAAGACAAATACTGTTCAATTATAAATGTCTTAGGCTATAATAACTTCTATAAAGGATATAGGTTTTATCAGATTATGAATTCGGAGAAGGTTGTAAGGCAATTTAATAAGATTAAGAAGATTGTTTCTAAAACTCCCGAAGCTTTGAAAATGCGTTTGGCTGCCGAAGGATGGGGTGCAGAGTGGAAGATTCTTATTATTACAATAATGTCTGCAAGGAGCTTGGATGAGACAACTATAAAAGTGGGAAATAAATTATTTGAGAAATTTGATTCGGTAAAGAAATTATCTGAAGCTTCTGTGAAAGATGTGGAGGAAATTATGAGGCCTGTTAATTTTTATAAGAATAAGTCAAGGAGTGTGGTTTCATGTTGCAAGGTTTTATTTGAAAAATATAGTAGTAAAGTTCCAAGAGATTTTGATAAATTGTTGGAATTGTCTGGGGTAGGGAGGAAGACCGCAAATATATTCTTGTCTGAAATTGGAGAGGATGCGATAGGAGTTGATACTCATGTATTTTATGTTTCAAATAAATTGGGTTGGAGCAAGGGTGGAAAGCCCGAGAAGGTTGAAGAGGATTTGAAAGAATTTTTTCCTAAAAAAATGTGGAGAGAATTAAATCCAACTATTGTCAGGTTTGGGAAAACACATAGAAGTAAGAAAGAGAAGGACAGAATTTTAGAAGAAATAAAGAAGATTTAGATTATGAAAAAGTAATTCTTATTGTTTTTTTTAGTTTTTCATCTGCTTTTCTTCTAAGTTCTTTTATTTCTGCTTCGGTGTATTCAGAAGTTAATCTTTCTAAGATTTCCTGTTTAGTGGTTGATTGTCTTATTGCTTCTTGTGTCGAGAGGATTGCCAACTCATTTGATATTCCGTAGCGATTTGCTAAATCGTATGCTCTAACGATGCCTTCTATGGTGAACCTGAAAGTTCTGTTTTGTTGTGCATTTACTTCTGAGCTTCCATAGTATCTTTTAATTTCAGGATGTTTTTCTCTTATTATTTTAGATTTTTCTTCAATAAGCGTTGTTAGTCTGTTTTTTTTAATCATAGGATTTTATATTTTTTAGTTTTATAATTATTGGTGTGTTTGGATTATGTATTTATAGATGTATGATATAAATATTTCTTTAAGTTATATTGTTGCAATAAATAGATTTTTATACCTGTAATTTTAATGTATTTTATGGCCGATAAAGAAAACAGGAAATTTTCTAATAGTCCATTTCTAAAAACAAGGAGAAGAAATGGCCGATAATAAAGTCCAGATGCCCGGAGCGTTTGGCGGGCTTATGAGGTATGATGAAGAATATCAAAGTAAGTTTATGATTTCTCCTGCTGGGGTGGTGGGATTTTTGATTGCGATTATTGTTTTTGTTTTGGCTTTGAAGATTTTTTGGCCCATTTAATCATAAAGCATTTTTTCTTTTTGTTTGAATAGACTTGCGGTTAGCCAGTACATTGAATACATTTCTAATGCAAATGGAAAATAACCTAAGTAGCCAAGAAGGGGCATTTCAAATATTTTAAAGAAGTCAACAAATGGAATATTATATGTCCATTTGGGAATTGCCCAGTAGTTCCAGAATTCCCAAAAGAATCCAAGAATTATTCCTGAAAGAAGAATAGAAAGGGGGACTGCAAGTTTTTTGTCTTTTAAGTGTCCTATTATGCTTGGCTGATTATTTAAATAGTTTATTGGATCAAAGATTAAGAAAAAACTTAACCATACTAATGGGAATGTGAATGTTGGAAGAAAAACTGGAAGGATAAGGAAAATTATTCCAATGCTAATTAAAGTGTATAAAAATGGTTTTGTTATTTTGTGGCTTTTTTTTAGTTTTTCTTTTTCAAATAGTTTTATTGAGCGAATAAGTTCAAAAGTTTCAAATAATGCAGGAAGTATTGTGGCAAATGAAATAAATCCGAATAGGTTTTTTGTCACTCCAAGTCCTTCAGTTCCTTGATATTGCCAATTGTTTATGAAAACATTTGTTAATTCAAAAATATACCAAAATAGTGCAGAGATTATCACCATCCCCAAGAATATTTTAAATCTTGAGGATATTAGGGAGGAACCATTTAGTTTGAAAATTATTGCATCGACTACAAGAATATATGAAATCCATATAATTGGAAAATACCAGTTTGCGAAAGGCTGTATTTTTAGAAAGAAGTTTAATTCCATAAGGAATATGAGGATTATTCCAATTATTCCATATACTTTAAATCCTTTTTTCATATTTTTATATGGACTTAAAGAAATTTAAACTTTTGTTAGAAAGTTATAAATAGGTTTATTTCTCTCAAGGTTTATGTTACCTGGAATGAATCCTAAAAAAATGGCTGCCATGATGAAGCAGTTGGGCATTAAACAGGAGGAAGTAGATGCTTTGAGAGTTGTTATTGATAAGGTGGACGGGGGCAGAATAGTTATTGAGAATCCAGAGGTTATGAAGGTTAATATGCAGGGGCAGGAGACCTGGCAGATTTCAGGAGAATCTGTTGAAGAAGAAGTTGAAGTTGAAATTAGCGATGGGGATATTAATCTTGTAGTTGAAAAAACTGGAAAATCAGAAGGGGAAGTTAGAAAGGTTCTTGAAGAGGTTGATGGAGATATAGCAGAGGCAATTGTTAAATTAAGTTAACGCTTTTAGGATACATTGACTTTAGTCTAAGATTCTTTTTTGTTATGTCGAAGTTGCTGATGCAGATAGATAAGATTTTTCATGCACAAGAGAATTTCAAGACGAAACGAGAGGGACTTTTTGATTTTTTAAGCAGTTATATAGCAGAAGACAAAATATAGATAATTCTGATAATTGGAACACTATTTGTCCAGAATTCTCTATCTGTACAATTCTGAAAACAATTGTGCTAATCAACAGAATTGTCCATATTTTGAACAGTTTTTTGTTCTTCCGCT
>JAUYJY010000020.1 GCA_030699205.1 Candidatus Pacearchaeota archaeon | reverse complement strand
TGTCCAGAATTCTCTATCTGTACAATTCTGAAAACAATTGTGCTAATCAACAGAATTGTCCATATTTTGAACAGTTTTTTGTTCTTCCGCTAATAGTCTAAGACAAATACCTTTCAATTATAAATGTCTTAGACTATATTAGATTTATTTTTTTAATGCGAAAGAGAGCAATTGAAAAACTGGAGAAACAGAGGGATTCTATAATTAAGAGTCTTGGTTAAGAGCAAGACTTGTCTCTTTGTTTTATTGACTTTGGCTTTGTAGAAGCCATTTCCAAGCTGGGATTACTTTTATTTTTTTATCCTCTATTTTTATTTCTTTTTCCTGACTATTTGTTATTATTAAGCCATTTTTTAGATTGAATTTATTAAGAGTTTCTAAAAGCCCGTTTATTTCTCTGTCTTTATTTTTTTCATTAAGACTATAACATACTTGTATTGCCGCGCTTATTTTATTTTTTTCTCTTATTAAGAAATCACACTCTTTTTTATCTGAAAAGTAATATATCTCTTTGTTTATTCTTTTTAGTTCTAAAAATACTAAATTTTCGATCATTCTTCCAAGATTGTCTGACATTTTAAAGCCCCCCTCGCGGACAAATCCATTATCTACGCAATAAATTTTTCTAGGGTTTTTTATTTGTTTTTTGACTGAATAGTCAAACTTATATACAAAAAAGAAGAGAAATGATTTCTCAAATGTATCTAAAATTGTTTTTAATGTAGAAAGATTTTTTATTTCTATTATCTTTGATAAAGATCTTATGCTTGTTTCACATCCTGCGTTGGACAATAAATAAACTGATATTTCTTTAATTGGCTTTTCTAATTTCTGACTGAATCTTTTTATGATGTCTCTATACAATATATTTTCATAGTTTTCCTTTAGTAGTCTTTTATCTTTGTCAATGATAGCTTTGGGCATTCCTCCGGAAAATAAGTATTCTGAAAATTCTTTTCTTAACAATGATTGTGTTTTAAGATCTAATTTCCAATTATCTGTTTTTATTTTTTTGGACAGTAGAAACTCATTAAAGCTGAATGGATATAAATCTATACTTATAGATCTGCCTGTTAAGACTGTTGAAATCTCTTTACTTAACAATTTTGCATTAGAGCCTGTTATAAATATTTGATGTTTTTCTTTTATTCTGTCTACCCATTTTTCCCAGCCAATTGTTTCCTGAATTTCATCTAAGAACAAGTGATAATTTTCAGTGTAATTCTGTTCTTTAGCAAAATCCAGTATTTTCTGAAAATCTTCTAAGGAAAAATCTACGAGCCTTTCGTCATTGAAATTTATATAAATATACTCTTTTGGTTTTAAGTTTAATTTATTTTTAATTATTCTTAATAATGTTGATTTACCAGATCTTCTAACTCCCGTTATTATAATTGGAAGTTTTAGATGAATAAAGGATAATGCTTTTTTTGTTAGCTCTCTTTCTATAAAATCTTTCTTTTCCTCTAGTTCTTTCTGTTGCTCAAACAATACATAATATAACTTATCTCTTTCCATAATTAATTGAGAAATTGAGAGTATTTAAGCTTTTCTAAGTGTTACAATTTTTGTATCACTTTTGGCTCAATGTGTTATAGTTTTTGTATCACTTTATTTTTGGGATTCTGATGGCTCATATAGCGGAAGACAAAATATAGATAATTCTGATAATTGGAACACTATTTGTCCAGAATTCTCTATCTGTACAATTCTGAAAACAATTGTGCTAATCAACAGAATTGTCCATATTTTGAACAGTTTTTTGTTCTTCTGCTAATAGTCTAAGACAAATACCTTTCAATTATAAATGTCTTAGACTATAGGTTTAATAAATCAGTTTGTTTTATTTTGTAATGGGTTTCGGGGGATTTAAGGGAGTTTAAATGAGGCAGGGAGATAACGAAAGAAGGAAGAGCAAGAATGATAAGAGGAAGAAGAAAAGACGGGGAGTTTATAAGAAGGGCGGGAAGTTTAGAAGCACAGAGGTAAGGGAAGGAAAGAAGGGATGAAGCAAGATGTATAAATATATTTTTCTGTTTAGTTTAAGTTTTGTTTGGGTTGTTTTTGCTATGATTCAGGATTTTAAGACGACGGAGATAGCAAATTGGCTGACTTTTAGTTTGATTGCTTTTGTGCTTGCTTATCGGGCGTTTTATTCTGTAGTTATTAGAAATGTTGAATTTTTTCTTTTTGGTTTAGGGGGTGTTTTGTTATTTGCGTTGTTTGGATATTTGTTTTATTATTCTAAATTTTTTGGAGGGGGGGATGCTAAATTACTTTATGGTATCGGGGGGATTTTTCCGTATACAAATTTAGGAGATTATATTAAATTTGGACTTGGATTTATTTTTGTTTTGTTTTTTGTAGGAATGATTTATACTTTGATTTATACTATCTTTTTGGTTTTGAAAAGAAAAAAAGAATTTGGAAGAGAGTTTTCTAAAATGTTTTTAGAAAATAAAAATTGGTTTTATTTAGTATTTTTTATTTTTTTGATAATTGAAATTATTCTTTTGTCTAAAGGTTTTGGATTTTCAAGTTTATCTTTTTTTGTTTTGATTTTAATTCCTTTTCTTTATATTTATGTTAAATCTGTTGAGAAAGCGTGCATGGTTAATTTTGTGAAACCTGAAAATTTGATTGAGGGAGATTGGTTGGAGAGAGAGGTCAAGGTTAATGGGAAAGTTATTAAGAAAAGCGTGCATGGATTAAGTATTGAGGAAATTAAGATTTTGAGAAAGGCGGGGAAGAAAGTTTTAATTAAACAGGGCGTTCCGTTTACTCCTGCGTTTTTAATTGCGATTATTCTTGCAGGGATTTATTTTTTTGTTTTATGAGCTTGAAGAAGGTAGAAGTTTAGTTTTTGGTTTAATTATATGATTTTGGTTTAATGATATAAATAAAGATATAGCAGAAGACAAAATATTTTGAACAGTTTTTTGTTCTGAAATTTTTGGGCGGTTTTGAATAGGGAAAGCTTAATAAATTTGAAATATAGGATTATTTTATGAATAAAATGTATCTTTTTTTAGTTTTTATTTTTTTAATGGTATTTGTGGTTTATGCACAAAGTCCTCAGGGTTCTGTTACATTGTCATGGAATGATACTTCTTTTGATGAAGATGGATTTAATATTGAAAGGCGGATTGATTTGGGGAATTTTGTTTTGATTGCTTCAGTTTCTGCAGGGGTAGAGGAATATTTGGATTTGAATGTGATTCCTCTGACGAATTATAGTTATAGGGTGTATGCGTATAATAATTTTAGCAATAGCAGTTATTCAAATATTTCATGGGTATTTATTTTGGATTTTGTATGCGGAAATGGAGTTAATGAAACAGGGGAGCAGTGTGATGATGGGAATGTTATTTCGGGAGATGGGTGTTCTGCAAGTTGTGAGATTGAATCCGGATGGGAATGTACTGGAAGTGTGATAAGTGTTTGTATAGAAAATCCGACTACAAATAGCACTAATTCAAGCAATCCACCTGGAAATCCGGGAGGTTCTGTAAGTGGGGGAGGGGGCGGTGGCTCTGGAGGCGGAGGTGGTGGCGGTGGTGCTAAAGGTGTTGCGTCTACACCAGTTATAGAGGGATTTGTTGAAGGGGGAATTCAAAGTGTTCCTGATGGAAATATTGGGGATGAAAATGAATTTGAAGATGAATTGGGGGAAGAAGAGAGCGAGGAGATCGCACCAGTTAGAAAAGGGATTACTGGATTTTTTATTTCGGAAGAAGGACTTAATTATATTAATATTGGGGCGATTTTATTTATCTTTTTAATTGCAATAGTCATTATAATCTTTAAGATTTTAAAGAGGGGTAAAAAGGAGGTTCGCAAATTATAAATATTGCTTTTGCGAGGTTTTTATAATGGAAAAGAGAGTTGCTTCAGTTTTGATTGTTTTGATGGTTGTTTCAATTTTGATGGTTTTTGCGAATGCAAGGGGAATTACAGGGTATGGAATTTTTGACGAGGGGGGAATTATTTTTTTGCAGTCTTCTGCGGAAATAATGACTCCCCATGTTGAATATTTAGATTACATTCTTGATGATGGGAGCCAGTTTTTGCCTATAATAATTAAGGATCCAAATACTTTGCAGGATAGTATTAGTGCGACAATTGATGGGAATGGTCAGAGCTATCCAATAACTTTGAATAAATTGCAAAACGATCCGGGGCATTTTGGAAGCGACTTGTTTTATTTTGAGGGGGATCCGGGGGTTGTTTTGACTCCTGGAATTACCTACGTTATTAATTATGGTTCAAATAGCCGGAGCATTAAAGTTTCCGACGATGGACTTTTGAATGATATAAATACAAGGATTGATTGGTTTACGCATACTGAAAGAGAGTCTCCCAATGCAGTTTTTAATTGGATACCTCATACTGGAACATTTCAGACTAGTACAGGTCTTACACAGAACGTTTTTAGGGATTTTGAAAGGGGGGGCCATCCAGATGGAACTGATTTTAGGTTATATGTTTGGGCTGCTCCCGAAGTCGGAGCAGGTTTAGGAAATGCGAAAAAAGATTTGGAGAATACTGATTATTTATCTATTGAGCCGGCAAGATATGCTGAATTTGGAGAGATTGCAAAAGGTTATAGAAATTTATTGAGGGATGCGGTTATTCCAGAGCAGAGTGATGAAGGGAATATAACTTCTATCATTAATACAAATAGTTTGTCCTTGCATGGATTAAATGATGAGGTGCCGATAGATGGTCTTGCAGGGTTTAGGAAGAAGGGAGGTACAATTGCAGGTGCCATGCATTTTGCGATGTCTATAGAAAATGATGACCCTTCTACGGCAACAGAATTATATGAGAAGGCGAAGGCATTGTATAGGTATAATTCTTGGGGTGCAAGTAATTGGCCTAATTCAGGAAGCAATCCTGAGAATACTTTAGGACAGGAATATAAAATAAGCCAGTTGAGGGGTTCTGCTGCGATGGCTTTATCTGGGCAGGATTATCCAACAGGAATGTCGGGGAGTTATATTAATGATGCTATTGCAAGATTGTCTGAATTGAAACAGCTTTTGAGGACGGGAAATGGAAATGATGTAACTTGCATGAAAGCAAATTGGCTTGCAAACACAAGATGTACTCATCAAAGGTATAATGTTTTTGATCAGGCATTGATTGATTTGTATGATTATGCCGTTCAGAATGGTCAAACAAATGCTGCGTGGTTTGTAAATGATTTGGAGCCTTTGATATTACAGAATTGGGAATCTGTAAAAAGATTCCAACCAGGAGGAAATATGGAAAATGTTTTTGGTCTTTATCCTCAGGCTGTTTATCCATCAGGTGTTGGGGCTCCTTCCGGAACTTTTTTAGTTTCTGAATCAAATGATAAGATTGCTTATTTTGGATTGGAGAGCATAGCTTCTCCGGATATTGTAGAGCAGACGAATAATCATTTAATGGTTCCAATGATGAATTTTTATGCAAGAATTGCGGAGAATTTTCCTTCAGAAGAAGAAGAGATGATAAAAACTGCTTTGAAGATGCATTATTTTAGAGAGGGAATGAATTCTCTTGATATGAGGGCTATTGATGGAGATATTCAAGGAGGTTTTGTTGAGGAAGGGAATGGTCAGATAGCTCATTACGGAAACTTTTGGCCGAATTCCGTTGATAGGGCAGAGCCGAATGGTTTTGAAGGCATATCAAATGGAGTGTTTACTTCATCTTGCAGCACTAATTATTTCTGTACGGAACAGCATCTTGAATTGACTCATGTCGCTTTGGAAGGTGTAGTTGCGCTGCACACTATATGGCTTGATCAACAAAACACACAATGTACTGGGGCAGGAAATTGTTTAAGTGCGGGAGTATGTTCCGGAGTGCAGGCAGAGTGTGTCAATGGAAATTGGATTTGTAATTATCCTGCGAGTTATGGGGTGGAGGTGTGTGATGGATTGGATAATAATTGTGATGGTTTTGTAGACAATGGATTGAATGCACCTTTGTGTAATAATCAGTTAGGAGTTTGCGAGGGAAGTGTTAAGGCATGCGGAGGAGTTTCTGGATGGCTTGAATGTGATTATTCGGGAATTTCGGTTTATGAAGTTTCTGAGTTGACATGTTATGATGAATTGGATAATGATTGTGATGATGATGGTCTTACAGAAGGTGCTGGAACGGATTGCGAAGATAATTCTTGCACACAAAGTGTTTCTTGTCCCGGTGGAAGGCCCACTAATTTTATGGCTGTTGTGAATTGAAAATTAAGGAAATTGCATAAATAAATCTTGAGGAAGAATAGGAATGTAAGTTTTGATTTTGTTATTGATGTAGTGTTTTGAAATAGGATATAATTAAAAAGCTGTTTGTTTTATTTTTTGTGAAGGTTATAAAGAGGATGGAAAGTGGAGAAAACAGGACGATAAAAATAGACGATAAAGAAAACAGGAAATTTTCTAATCTCCCATTTTTGGAAATTGGAGGGAAAAATGGACGATAAAGAAAACAGGAAAATAGCTATATTTTTAGGAATAATTGCTTTGTCTGTTTTAGCTGTGGGGTTAATTGGTTTCTTTCATGATGGGGGGATTACAGGGTATCAGATTTCTGGAGGTTCTGGAGGTGGTGAGGATTCTATTAATTTAATGACATTACATAATGAGGAGGTGACTGCTTTGACAAATTCTCCAATTAAGTTTGGTAGGGCTTTTATCGAAGGAGAAGTTCCTCAAGGGTTTTATCCAAGGGTTTTGATTGATGGGGTTTTTGTTCAAACTCAAGTGGATGTTAAAAATCGGTGGGACGATGGAAGTTTGAAGTTTGCGGTGATTTCTTTTATCTTACCTACGATAAATCCTGATGAAACTAAGACAATTACTTTTGAAAATATTGATAGTTCAACTTATCAATCTAGTGTTGGAACTACAGGAGTTAGTGTAAGTGATATGTTAAATAATTTTGGTTTTGATGCTATTATTGAATTGACAAACCCTAGTGCTGGAACAGCACAACAGGTTTCAGCGAGGACAATGTTGCAGGAGGGTAGTATTAGTAAGGTATGGATTGAGGGGCCTGTAGCGACTACGGTTGTTTTAGCTGATCATTCTGCAAGTAGGATTTATGATTTGGGATGGAAACAGGAAGGAACAAGGCTTACAAGTAGTATTTCCGCAAGTGATACGATAATTAGTGTGCAAGATGTTAGTTGGATAAATGTTAATGATGTTTTAAATTTAGATGATGAATTAGTTAAGGTGATTTCAATTGATACATGGAATAGTAAGATAACGGTTTTAAGAAATCAGCCGGGGGGATTGGGTGCGGTTTCTGTTGGGAAAGACCATTATATTACATCTACACAATGGGAAAATTTGAATCTTCCTGCAGATGATAGGTATAGGTCTTTTAGGCCAATATATATTATAACATTTTGGCCATCAATAAATAGGGTGAATGTTGAGTTTGTTGGAGAAATATCAAATACAGAAGCATTACAGGATTTAGATTATGATTTAAGTTTGAAGATTGGGAGTTCATTGCAGGAAGTTTATTCACAGGCGGGGATAATGCAACATGTTGCTTCTAGATGGATGAGGGAGTTTTGGCAGGGAGAGAGTCCGGGGAAAATAGGAATCTGGCATAATAAAGAATATCTTGCTCAAACTGGGCTTGTAGATAATTATGATTCTGAAGTTCAAGTTGAAGAAAGTGTAGTGGCTGGAATTTATTCTGATTGGTTAAATGCGAATAAAAACATAAATGATTTGGGAATTTGGCATACAACAAGAATGGGGTCTGGGGGTGCTAGACCAGAGTTAAGTCAGCTTCCATTATGGGATGTTTTGTGGTTATTTACCGCGGATACTAGAATGCAGGAAGTTACAAGAAGTCAGGCAGAGCAAGCAGCTGCATGGCCTGCACATTATAGGGAAGGGGATGGTAGCAAGGTTTTTGGAAGGGATGCAAGTACAGGAGCTTTGGGAACTGAACCTGCAATAGGAAAGTTTGTTACGCAGGTCGGAAGACCTACTGCAAATTATGTTGATTTAGTTTCGTCTTCAACTTCTGAAGAAGATAAAATAGATCCTGTGGGGAGATTTACAAGGGGGAAGAAGAGTTCTGAAGATTCTGATTGGGAAATGAGCATGGGTCATCTGTATAATCCATTTACAATTTCTTATATATTAACGGGAGATTTTTTTGCGCAAGAAGAATTAAGGTTTTGGGCAGGATATGGGTTTTTAGGGCATTCGAGTCCCCGAGGGCCAAACGCTGCACAGAGTGGGGGAATTGGAAGTGCGTTGACAATTTTTAATGGGGAAAGGTATCAAGCAGTTCCTGCAGGTGTTCGAGTTTATGCGGCAATTCTTGCAGAGGATGGAACTCCTGAAAAAGAATTTTTAGATTTGTCTATGATGGATGTGATAGTTACTTGGATGGGGATGCAAAATATTCCATTGGCGGATGAGCCAGAAATTTCAAATACTCAATGGAATCAAGATATGTGGACTTTTGGAAGATTGCTTTACACGGCGCAAGGTTATGCACCAAGTTCTTATGGATCTCCTCCTGCTCCTTCGCCGTTGTATTATTGGCTTCCAGGTTCAGGAGACTTGTGTCTTGGGCCAGCACAACCGGCAGGGTCTAGTGCTAGTAGTGCAAGTAAATGCGGTTCTCCTTGGATGATTATGAGGTTGATAAATATTTTTGGGAAATTACAAGATTTGGGATATCCCACAGCCAATCTTTTAGAATTTTCTTCAGAATATGTTAGATGGCATTTTACTGGCTCTATAAATCCGAATGATTCTAATTATGTGCCTTCTCCTTTTGTTTTGGCGACGTATAGGCAGGGAACTACAGACAGTAATGGAGATTTTTATACAACTTCTCAAGAGGTAATGAATGCTTTTACAGCTTCTTATTTGGCAAATCCTTGTCCACAGGTTGGAGGGGCTGCCTGCGATAGTTTGCCTTATGATTCTAATAGTTATTATTCAATAAGTCTTGCAGCATTATCTAGAATTTATAATCAATATCCGTATGCGTATAATTGGTGGAGGGCTCAAGCAGAACAGGGAGGGTATACTTTTGGAGATACTTATAATCACGATCCGAGATTTGCTTTAGCTCCAAGAGTTACGGGATTGCCACCGAATGCACCTTCAAATTTACAAGCTGTTTTGAATTTAAATTAATAAAATGGGATTTAAAAAAATTTTATTTGTGTTTTTAATTTTTAGTTTTATTTTTTCTAATCTTGTTGATTTAGTTATTGCAGAGAGTTCTATTGCTCTGACTTGGATTGATAATTCTGAAGATGAAGTTGGATTTTATATTGAGAGGGCTGTTGGTTTGGGTAGTTTTTTATATTTTGCAGAAGTTGGTGCAAACATAGTGCAGTATACGGATACAAGTGTTGAGCCGTCGATGATTTATAATTATAGAGTTTATTCTTATAATTCTAATGGGATTAGTGATTATTCTAATCTTGTTGAAGTTGCAATTCCTGCTTCAACTCCAGGAGGTTCTGGCGGTGGAGGTTCTTCTGGTTCTGGTGGTTCTGGTGGCGGGGGTTCTTCTGGTTCTGGCGGTGGAGGTTCTGGAGGGGTTTTTGGTGGGTTGGATGGTTCGGTGACCGGAAGCGTTGTTGATGAAAATAATGAGGGAGACTTAAATGGGGATGACAAATATTCTTCGGATGGTAATGGGTTGGATTTTCAAGAAAAGAGCAGGAGTGGAATTACGGGATTTTTTGTTTCTGAAGACGGGTTGAATTATGGAAATATAGGTGCGATTTTAATTACACTAATTGTTGTTGTTGTGGTTGTTCTTATGTTTTGGATTTTAAAAAAATATTCTTATTAGGGGCTTACAGCAAAATAAAATATATAGCAGAAGACAAAATATAGATAATTCTGATAATTGGAACACTATTTGTCCAGAATTCTCTATCTGTACAATTCTGAAAACAATTGTGCTAATCAACAGAATTGTCCATATTTTGAACAGTTTTTTGTTCTTCCGCT
>JAUYJY010000019.1 GCA_030699205.1 Candidatus Pacearchaeota archaeon | reverse complement strand
AGCGGAAGAACAAAAAACTGTTCAAAATATGGACAATTCTGTTGATTAGCACAATTGTTTTCAGAATTGTACAGATAGAGAATTCTGGACAAATAGTGTTCCAATTATCAGAATTATCTATATTTTGTCTTCTGCTATATCCCTATCATCAGCAGTAAAGTGACGGCTTAAAGGAGTACGCTCAAGATTTTCAATCTTCCTATTGATTTCAGCAATTTTAATAAGCTTTTGATCTGTTTGAGCCTGTAATGCTTTCTGGCGATTAATCCATCTTATTACATGAGTTTCTATAAAAAAGGCATACACAAACACACCCACTACAGTCCAGATATAAACATCTTTATGAGTAGGCACATCAGTAGTAGCCCATAGACCCATAGTGTTAAAGATTAGAATCAAACCAGCCTTATAATCTCTCTAACATAGACAAAAATCCAGAATAAACTTCAGTTGAAACATAAAATCCTTCTATAACAATATTATCAAAAATCTCTTTTGCCTCAATCTTATCCATAATCTTTTTTAAAACAGCCAAGAATAAAACATAAATAGTTCCGCGGCACTCCACCCTTAATAAAGAAGCATACTTCCTTGCGTTATCATCATCTATTAACAAAATGCTTTTTTTCTTCGCTGCCAAACTTACCGCCTCTTTCTCTCCTTTCCCCAAATTATCAGTATTAATAATTGGATTTATTGCCGTCTCTTCAATAATTATCCATTTTTCCTCAATTCCTTTTTTCAAAGAAATTGTTTCTAAACTATCTTCTTTTTTTATTATTTCATTATAAACTTCTTGCGGAATAATCACCTTTCCAAAACAATTCTTCAAAAGCTCCAAAACTCCTTGTTTCCCCAATACAATTATAGGTGAAGTATTAGAAACAATCATTTTATTAACTATTTTTTACCTTTAAAGCTGATTTAAAATCATTTTCTAATGAAACAATTGAATAATTCAAACTCACTTTTTTCTCAGCAGCCATTTTCATAAAGTCAGATAAAGGCAATCTAGAAAGCTCGGCAGCTCTTCCAAAAGAAATTTCCCTTTTGAAATATTTTTCCAAAGCAATTTCAAAAAGCTTATTTTTTACAGCTAAATCTAAAAGCTCCCTCATTATTTTTGATTTATCTGTTTTTTCTTCCTTAGCAAGATATTCTATATCTTTCAAAATATCCTTCGAAATTCTTGTCCCAATATTTTCATACATTTTGCATTCTCCAAAATATTCATTATTTTGTTAACAAAACATATAAATCGTTAACATTAATAAACCTTTCGTTTTAAATGTCTACTGTGTTATCCCGAAACTATTTCATAAGGCTGATTTAGTTAGACCTATGAAATTGACACGAGCTAAGCTGACAGAGACATTGAGAAGGCTGGCTGATGGCAAGACAGTTTATCAAGCAAGAAAGACCGCCAAGGTAAGCGTAAGAAGAGTTTATCAGGTGAAGGAGGCATTTGATAAAACAGGAGAGATGCCAGACATAGGAAAACTATCTGGACGTCCTCGTAAACCATTTGAAGAATGGGAGATTATTCTTGTAAAAAAGGCTTTTGAGAAATACAGAGTATCTGCAGATACCATAGAAAGACTGATAGATAGAGACTACAAAAGGCATATAGGTCATAACAGAATCCACCAGATTATGGTTTACTTGGGTTATGCTAAAAAGAAAGACCATAAGGATAAACGCAAGAAGGATTGGATACGCTATGAAAGAAGACATAGCTTGACTGCAGTGCATATTGATTGGCATTATCGTAAGGGATTGTGGGTATTTGGAGTTGAAGATGATGCAAGCAGAAAACTGCTTGCTTTAGTAGAAAATAAAAAAGAATCAACAGATAATTCTATTGTTGGAATGGAGGATGCACTGAAGCATGGTCAAATAAAGCAGTGTATTAGTGACCATGGCTCTACCTTCACAAGCAATATTATCGACGCTAATTCAAGGTTTAGAGATTATCTTAAGTCTAGAAATATCAAGCAAATTCTAACAAAGATAAAACATCCTCAATCTAATGGTAAGATAGAAAAATGGTTTGAATGCTATGACAGAAATAGAGATGCATTCAAATCAAAGAAAGATTTCGTGTACTGGTATAATGATTTGAAACCACATAGGTCTTTAAACTTTGATAGACTTGAGACGCCATCAGAAGCATTCGTAAGGAAGATGAGAAAATGAGAAACTCAAAAAATGTATCGTTAGGAAATAATAACGGGATAACACAGTTTTAAATGTCTACTTAAAGTCATTTTGTCCTAAATTATAATTAAAATAACTATTAAAAATCTAAACCATTAATATTATAGTATCAAATTATGAGGGATTTATTGATGGTAAAGTATAACTATTTTACACAAAAGTTATTTGTGCATATTAACCCCTAAGCCTTTGATAAAAAAGCCAGATGACGATAAGTTTGCAGTATCCGTTTTAAAAAGTCACGCTTTCATAATTAAAGCCCTCTCTGCAATCTTCTAATTCTTTTTTCAAGTCTCTCAACATTCTCTCTCGCAAGTTTTTGTTCCCTTGGACTCCTATAATGTCCTTTCTTTAACCTTTCCTCAATATCTTCAATTTCTTCGCTATGCTTTGCCTTTTTGTCTTTCTTCATAAAAACCTTCTTTATGGAAGACATTGGACCAATTACCTGAAGGACATTATTTCTGAAGACAGCACAAAGATTTATATTTAATCTTTAATAAATAACTATATGAAAAAAATAACTCTAATTTTATTTTTATCTATTCTATTAGCATATCTAATTTCAGGGCAAACTTCAGAGCCAAATCAGCCCGATATAAATTTAAACAAATCATTAGAAGACATTTCTAATAATATACTGATTACAAAAACTAATGAGTTTTTAAAAAAAGAAATAACAATACCACAAAAAATTAAACCAATTACAAAATGGGTGCTTAAATCAGAAAATAATATTGAAATAAATAAATTAATAATCTTATTTCTATTTTGCCTTTCAGCCTTTATAATCTCTGGATTGTTATTAAGATTAACAAAACCTTTCAAGGGAGCTTCCGCATGGCTCGGAGGATTAGCTGTTGTTATAATTTTAGGAATAACAAGCACTTTAGGAATAATTTCGGATGGAATAATAAAATTATCAGATTTGATAAATCCATTTAAAGAGATTAAATTAATTTCTTTAATTATTGTGCTTTTAATTTTTATAATTCTCATTTTTTTTGCTTCAAAACTAACCAAGCCCATAAGGAAAAAAGAAGATCTCACAGAAGCAGAAAAACAGGGAGAAGAAATAGGAAAAGAAATTGGATTTACCAAAAAAATGAGGGAAGCTTATAAAATAACTTCAGAAATCTAATTCATTCTTCCACTACTCTAGTTATTCCTTCAACAACTTTCTCAGTCTTCTTTTGATTAAATTCAGCACTTTCTTCTTTCTTCTTCTCCCTTCTCTTCGTCAAAATATCCACAATAAAGTCATTAACTTTCCACCACAAAACAATTAATATTACTACAATAAAGAAAAACAAAACCTTTAATAAAATAGCATCTTTATAAAAGATTAACTTAGAAGCACCATTTCCTAAATATCCAAAGAAATTAATTTGTGCAAGTAAAATATTCGCTCCAAAAACATAAAAGACTTTAAGCCATTTATTTTGCACACCGCTAAACCACTTAAGAAAAACTAAAAACATGGAAATCCAAATCAAAAAAGCAAAAAACATCTGCATACTTAAAGACCAATGCATTCCAAGCAAAATTAAAAAAACAATATCTATTTTCTCAAAAAATCCATTAACTCCGGAAATAACTTTATTCTTAAGCAATAACTCTTTCCATTGCTCTGTCAAAAAATCATATTTATCTTTTTCAGTAAATTCCTTCGCGGTATTAATCCCGCCTTCCGCCTTCGCAACATTTCCCTCTAAACCTTCAACAACCCCATCCAACTGCGCACTAACAAAACTAAATAAAATAAAAAAAACAGCTAAAGCACTAAATATCTTTTTCATTCCAATAAACCTCTAATTTTATTAATCATATCATAATTCAATCTATTTAAAATCTCTTTTGTTCTTAATAAAAATTCTGTAAGCGCGTCATTATCAATTTTAACCTTTCTGTTTTTCAAATAGTATTGATTATCAATTCTCAATTCCTTGTCCTCTTCTAAAGTTTTTGCAAATCCATCAAACAAAATACCTTCCTTTTCCAATAACTTGCATAATCCGATAGTGCAATCATGAATTTCACATTTAATTCCAATTTTCATCAGTATTGAATAAGCACAGAAATACTCGGAATAGTATTTAGAAGTAGCAAGCCACATATTTGATTTACATTCTATGCCACCCAATACAGATAAAGTTTCCCCTATGTACTTGAAATATTCCTTAGAAAGATTATCGCTGGGCTTTATAAATTTAATTCCATTTTTTTGTTTCTTGCACCAACTTAAATCAACCATTTAACAATCTCCTCTGTTCCTTAAACAATTAAATGCTTCTTTTTAATTTCTTCTTTCAAAACAGAACTTACATCATCAAATCTATCAATGCTAATTAAATGTATCTTCTTATTCAATCTGTTCTCAATTTCCTTAATTGTTTTTCCAAATCCACAAGCGTCTTTGCAGCTCTACCCTTCTCATCATGAGGTGTATCAGGATCTGCTATAATATCATAATATTTTTTTATTTCGTCACGTATTATCTTTCTTTTTTTTAGACTTAATTTACCTAACATAGTTTCAATCTCAAGATCCGATTTTTGTTTATAGAAATATTTTCTAACACTCGCATCAAAGATCATCATGAAGCCGGCTAAACCTGCAAAAATAACGTAAACCCATTCAAAGCCACTTCCAGATTGAACATAGATTATATAACCCAATACTATCAAAAAGAACAGCCAAATAATTTTCCTGACCAAATCAAATTTAATTTTCATCGTAACAAAAACAGTAGCCAAAAAAGGAAGTCCGACAAGCATCGTAGCAACAAAAGCACTTGAAGGAGCAGTCAAAGATTCCCACATATTTTCAGGCATAAATCTAACACCTATAAGAGAAACTATAATACCTACAACAAAGTTAACCCATCTCGAAGTTCCTTCTCCAAAAATATTTATAGAATCCAAAGTACTCACGATTATAATCGAAATCATAATAAAAGCAAGCACAACTAAAAACTGGATATTATTATCTGGAATCTTATCCAAACCCAATAGAAAGCTAAAAATAGGAATAACTGTGTCCTCTGCTACACTAATCATTGCGTCAAAATTAGTTTTGTAATCACCATTACCTATTACAGATAAAAGCCCCGGAAGTCCGAACAATACAAGCAAAATTACAATAATGGTGCCACCAAGCAATTTTTGCCCTCTTTTTCCTAAACTCATTTTAAGCACATCTCTAACACCCACATATTCAAAAGGGTTTATAAACTTTTTTAAACTTGAAAACTATATACTATTATGAAAAAAAGAGATTTAATTTTTATTCAAGTACTGCTTCTTGTTATAATTTCTATTGGAAATGTTAGTGCACAGTCATATTATTATTTTAGTAATACAAAAGACTTTGTTAGCCAAGGCATTGATTCCATAACTGGAGTTTTATCTCCTTTCCTCGAAAATATAATCGGAGATTATAGCACGTCCGAGTTCTTTTTTTCTAAAGTGCTTATCCTCATTTTGCTCATAATTATAATTACTAAAATCCTTGAGAAAACACCCATAGGAGATAAAAATAAAAAAGTTAATGTTATAATTGCCCTACTTATATCAGTAATTTCTGTTAGGTTTATTAATGAAAATAGTCTTTTTGAAACAATATTCATACAATATGGTGTATTGGGAATCTCAATAACAACAATTTTGCCTATGGTTATCTTCTTTTATTTTATACACAATACGAAAGTGGGTACATTCGGCAGAAAAATATTTTGGACAATTTATACAATAACTCTAACAGCTATTTGGATATCTAAATCATCGGAAATACCTGAAGTTGCAAATTGGATTTATGGCTTGACTATAACATCTGCAATAATTTTCATATTTTTTGATAAAACAATCCATTCGTACTTTGGATTAACAGATGTCAAAAAATTCCAAAAAAAACAAAATAAGGAAGCAATTTTAAGGGCAAAAGAAAGAATTCACAAATTAAATGAAAGGTTAGATAATGGTATTATAGATAATTATGAATGGCATCGAGGAATGAAAGAAGAAGAAAATTTAATAAAAGAATTATCCAAGGAATCATAAAATGGTTTTCACCATACCCTTTCTTTCAACAGATCTTCTAATTTATATATTAATATTCATTACCACTTTTGTCATATCTTTTTATCCTCTAAAAAGATTTATGAAGGAAAATTCTTCTTCAGCAATTGCCGCAACAGCAATAGCACTCATGACTTCTTATTTTCTTTCATATTCACAATTTTCATTAATAAAAGACATCTATAATATTGGAGGAACTGCTTTTATTTTACTAATCCCAACAGTCATAGCTTTCTTTTTTATTTATTCAATATCAATAAACAGTTTCTTGAGAAAAGCATTTTGGATATTTTATGGGATTTTATCAGTATACTTATTAGCAAAGTATAATTCTCTTCCAATAATTATTACATTAACTTCGTTGGTTTTAATTATAATTTTAATTTTAGACAATAAAATAAAGAGTATTTTTAACACTAAAGAAAATCTAAAATTTCATAATTAGTGGTTTTCTTGATTTTTTTCATTTCTTCCCTCAATCTCTCTCCTTTGTTAACTCTCATTCCAAACTTCTATAAAACTAGCACTCACATCATAATGTTTCAAAACAGCCATAATATCTTTATGACCCTCAATAGGCACCATCAAACTGCTTTTACCTATTTTTCTTCCTTGTAATTCATCAATCAATCCTTTGTAGCGTTTCCCATTTACCTTAAAACCATATAATTTATTCAAAAATGCACCCCTATTCTTACCTATTTTATCCCAAGAAATCAAGATATATTTCTTTCCCTTAACTCCTGAAGCAACATAAGAACCATATAACAAAATACCTGTCCCCTCTATACTCTTTCTTAGTTCAGACCAATCATCAAGTTTTCCAACAATAACATTTATTTTATTGTCTATCCCTTTATTCTTAAATATTAAAGCATCACGAGATTGATAGAATTCTTCAAGTGTTTTCTCTACACCTGATTTAAATTTAAGATTATTCTTTTTAATCTCGATAAATATATCAACATCACTATCTCTATTTGAATTTCCCTTAGCCACAGAACCAAACAAAATGATGTTTTTTACATTACCAACATCTTTTAATGAACCCAATAAATAAGAAACAAAGTAACTGGCGTATGATTTAATCATTTTCAATCTCCTTCTTAATTGCCAAATAATCATTTATTAATTCTTGCAAATCCTCATCTCTAACAACAGAACCATAAACTAATTCGTTTCTTTTATTTTCAATCTTAAAAGCAACATCCAAAATATTATCTAATATGATTAGACTTTCAACAGAAGTAACTAATCTCTCTGAAAGTATCTTTAAAACATTCTCTTTTTTCTTCTTAAGCCACTGATGATTTATCTTGCTTCCAGGTTTTAAAACACCTTTCTTCTTTAAATAGTTCTCAAGCAATACACAAATCCCATCTGAAAGACAAAAAGCAAGTCTTTTTTGATGGAAAGATAAACCTCGGATATCCTTCAAAGCAGAGTCTATTTCATCAATTACTTCATCAATTATATTATTTTTAAAGCTGTTAATTTTCATTTATTAAATTAAGACATTTGACTTTAAATATCTTTCCATATTTTTAAGACAGTTGACTTAAGTAGATTAAGACACTTGACTTAAAACAATGTACACCTTCTTGCTTTCAACCCAATCATCTAAAAATTCACGATAGATAACTAAAATTTGCCCTTAATCTCACGCAAAGCCCAACCCCACAACCCTTAGCCAAATCCAATGTCTCCAAAATCTCAGGACACAAAGTCGTGTCCAGCTCAAACTCATATCCTGAAGCATAACCCTTCTCAATAATGCCTTCATTAAACAAAAAAAAGATTAGAAGTTTTAAAGTTTTTGAGAGATTAAATTGAATCATATTCATTGTCATAACGAGAGAATCTCCCTAATGTGCCGACATCTTCGTCAAAAGGATCAATAAGCAATGGCCTATTAGACCCTTTATCCCCTGTCTCCTTCAAATCTGGGAGATAAAAGGGGCATATCAATCAGTCTATATCTTTCTTCATCCTCAAATCTAGCCCTATCCATTTCAGCTGCTCTATCCGCCTCATCTGCCCTAGCCATGTCCAACTGCTTTCCAGCCCACACCATTCCATGAAGCCCTGTAGAACCAGTCCAAGGATCATCATGATACATGCGAGAATAATGGGATTCCATCCCATCAGCTTCGCTTACACTAAGCCCCATGTTTTATATTATACTCGAGATTTTTTAAATCCTCCCAATCTCCCCAAAACCCCAAAAATGAAGCTCCCAGCCACAGCAGAGCTGCGGGGTATCGTTAGACGAACACAGAAAGCGTAAGTTGTTCTTTGTTTCTTCCTTGTTCTTCAACATATTTTTTTATTTTTTCCAATCCTCCAAATTCGCTGACAGTATCAATATGCCCGCCAGCACTCCAAAAACTCCCACCCAACAAAAATTCCTTAATTTCAGGATAATCTTTAAAAATTTGTTTAGCGCTTATACTCTTTATTATTCCCATAATCTGGCTTGGAGAATATCTTGGAACAGCACCGAGCACAACATGAAAATGATCTTCCTCAACGCCAATCGCATCAAATTTAAACCAATATCTCTTACCAATACCAATCACAAGTTTCTTAAAATACCCCAGCGGAACTTTGCTTTTTCTAATTCTTCTTTTGCTTCTTTCTGCAACTGCTCTGCCTTTTGCATTCTCTTTTTTACTTCTTCAGCGATTTTGTTCTTGGTTGCGAGAGGGGAAAAATAGAATAATCAAATATTTAAAAGATTGTCTTCTGTAAATGGAATGTATAGTTTATTTGTTGCAAATTCAAAAACTGAAAAGAGATTAAATGAATATATCAACTCAAGAAAAGACATTAAAAATAAACTTGATAAGTTAAAGGAAAATCCCCTCAAAGCAAACGGAGCACATCCTTTACACGGCAGACTTACAGGAAAATGGGCTTGTTGGCTTGGCTCAAATATAAGGTTTATATACAGAATTGACACAAATGACAGAAGAATTATCATAGAAGCAGTGGGAACACATAAAATTTACTAATATTTCAATTCTTTTATTTTACTTTTCTTTATATTTTTCTCACTCATGATAATTTGACTCATTACATCTTTGTCCTCAATAATTTCTTTTTCTTCTAATTTTCTTATTTTGTCCCGAATTGATTCTCTAATAAATTCTGTTTTAGTCATATAATTATGTTTTTTCATAATCTTTTCTATTGCGTGCAAAAAGTTTTTTTCAAGTTTTAAACTTACATTTTCCATAGTATTACTATGTAGTATTATGTATTATTTAAATCTTGTTATTTAAAAATAATCATTTCTCCTCAAAAAAATGTTGTAGTCCCCATTATTCTAACATCCACTTCCACGCCGGAATTAATTTTATCTTATTGCCTTTAACCTCGACAACTTTCTCATCACTTTTCGTAACAATAAACCCTTCGCTCTTTCCAAACTTCTTCATAAATTCCAACAAATGCTTAAATTCACTAATATCAATATTATTCTTGTACTTAACCTCAACAGGAGTTCCATCCTTAATAATATCAACCTCTCCTCCATTCTTCCAGAAAGACAAAGCTCCAGTTTTATTGACAATCAATGTTTCAACAACCCTCCCAAAAAAATCTTCATCCATAGTAGATTTAAACAAATAAATTAAAGCATTATCGGTAGGATAAGCTCTCTTTATCTTTCTCAATGTAGTGCCGCCTTTCCTGTAATTCCCAAGTATCCGTATTAAAAAACTATTGTTCAGATAAGAGATTGTATAGGTTCAGGACATATGTCCTACCTAAAAAACAGACTAAAAATAGATTAATTTTAATAGCCTTAAAATTGAACCAAAACAGCCGTTTATTTGAGAGTTTTAACTTTCATCCTATCTTCCCTCAACCTCTCCAAAACCTCTCTCCCCTTCTCCGTTTCCTGCAAACGAACATAAAAATCATCTGCCTTCTCATAAACTGAATTAATAAAAGCATCAATACCAGGTTTCCACTCATTTCTATCGTGAGTCCTAACAAATTCAGCCCAGCGTTCAACAGCATCCATATGCGATTTATCCCTCATTTTTCATCCTCAATTTTCTAATCATCTTTTTAATTTCCTCAATTAAATGCTCATTAATCTCGTTTATTAATCTCATTAATCGTAAGCCCTTTCTCTTTTATCAATATCTGAAACGAAAATAGTGTTCTTATCATAAAAAACGCTATACTGGATTCTATAATCTCCAACTCTAACCCTAAATATTTTCTCCTTTTTTCCAACAACTCTTTTAACATTAGAAGGAAAGGGTTCAATTTTCAGTTTTTCTATCTTTTCAATAATTCTCCTTGCAATTTTCTTATCTGCCTTTTTTAGAAATCTTTGGGCATCAGAGCCAAATACGGCAGAGAACATTTTACAACCCCAACTCTTTTTTCAAATCCTCGAGAGGAACAAATTTGCCCTCTTTATATTCATTCATAGCTCTTGCAAATCTCTCTTCTTCTTCAGTTGTCATGATAGTATCTGGGTCAAACATATGGGTTTTTATGAATAGAATTTCTTTTCTTAGGGCTAAAAGCTCCCGATACATTTTTGCTATGTTTATTGTTTCTGCCATAATCTATTGATAATTCTTCACTATATAAAATTTTCTTAATATAGTCTAAGACATTTATAATTGAAAGGTATTTGTCTTAGACTATTAGCGGAAGAACAAAAAACTGTTCAAAATATGGACAATTCTGTTGATTAGCACAATTGTTTTCAGAATTGTACAGATAGAGAATTCTGGAC
>JAUYJY010000061.1 GCA_030699205.1 Candidatus Pacearchaeota archaeon | reverse complement strand
GTTTTCTAATCTGCCGAATAACTGGATATATGTCTTGTCATGCATATTTATATGGGAAATTGATACAATAAACGCTTTTTGAGGTTTCATATTTGTAATAGACGGATTAACTTTATAGAATTATTGTTTTTGTCTTTTTCTGGTTAAAAAATATATCCTCTTTCTTCTTATGGAAAAGTTAATAGGGTGTTTAGGAGATTTATCCCTTTGATATGGGGGAAGACAATATACTTCAAAAATTCTTCTTATTGAATCATAATCTATTCTTGTTTCTTCTGATAATCTTTTTAAGGATTTATTATCATAGTGCTGTGAAGCAAGATAGTCTATTGCAGAAATATGATGGTTTGTGTATCTATTTCGATATTCTAACAATTTATCTATCACCTTCCATTTGAATCCCATCTTTAATAGGGATAAATCACTTCTCTGACTTCCGTCTATTGTTCTTTCTTTATTCTCGGGGTTTTGCATAGAATTTTTAATTTTTAGAGTTATTTAAGTTTGATGAATATCATTTATACAAAATTTTTCTATATTAATATAAAGGAATAAATCTATAATGAAAAATAGGATTATTAAAAGGATTGTGTTGTTAGTTAATTTGTGTGATAAAACTTGTATCTTTTAGTTTAATGATAAACATTATGTGTTCATAATGCGTTGGAAAAACTTGGTTGTTAAACTTTTTATTTCTTTAAAAACATCAACCATCTTCTAAAACTACTACATACACCTCTTTTCCAAGATATTGTTTGGGACAATCTATCTTTGCTCCGGTGCCGTAAGAATTAACAATCTTTTTAAAAAACCCGGCAATGTTCTTAATTTTTAGCTCTTTCTGTGGGTTTATTGATATTTTCTTCATACATATATAATATGTATTAACTTTATAAACTTTTTGCTTTATCGTCTATGCTTTATACTTACCATCTTGGGGTGGAAAATTAATATCAACTTAATAGTGGTAAAATTATCAAAACATTTAAATAGTGTAGTTTCATAAAATTTTTATGGAACAGGAAAAAATAAATTTAGAAAATCCAGCCATTTTCAAAGGAAAAGATCTTGGGTTGGTTAGGAAAGTAAAAGATATTTTGGACAATTGTGGAAGTCTCCCTGAAATAGCCGGAGGATTAAAAAGAAACTTGGAAAAAGGATTTCCTAGAACTTATAGGGATATAGATTTAAAGATACAACCCGGAAATAAAAATCCAGAAGAATTTTAAAATTATGTTAAAGCTATCAAAGCATTTTATGATCTTAGTAAAGGAGAAGGTGGTCCATTAAGAGTTGAGGACATTACCAGTGAATTTGGGACATATACTGGAATAGAAGTCCATTACAGATTCAGAGTATTTTCTCCTGAAACTAGAACAACTATTGATGTCACATTTGGAAAACCTTTAGATTCAGATAGAGATATAAGAAAAGAGTATCCATAAAGCATCGTTGTGGAAGAAATTATAATGTAATAAACTAAATAATAACAAAATAATCCCTCGACGATAAAAATTATCTGATTTTTTATTATATATAGATAATTCTGATAATTGGAACACTATTTGTCCAGAATTCTCTATCTG
This sequence comes from Candidatus Pacearchaeota archaeon, assembly GCA_030699205.1. GTDB lineage: Archaea > Nanobdellota > Nanobdellia > Pacearchaeales > GW2011-AR1 > SICU01. Next base: position 3,314 of record JAUYJY010000061.1, on the reverse strand, counting down.
TACAATTCTGAAAACAATTGTGCTAATCAACAGAATTGTCCATACTAAGATGCCTAAAACTGTGCAAAACTATTAATTTTCTCACCAATGGTAAAAAATAAGCAGAAAAAATCTATCGAGAATGCTTTATACTTACAAACTTGGGATTTAGTTAGATGTTAAACTTATTAGTAGTAATGGAAAGGTTTTTAAATGGGTTTTTTTGTTTTGTATTATGGCTGAAGAAAGACAAGGGTATTCTGTGAATCTTCCCCGAGTAAGAATTAATGGTCAAGAGGTTAGATGGAGGAATGGGGAGACATTGGCTACAACTCCTGAAGGGGCGGTTGGAAATATAATTGCTCGTACACTTAAGAGAGATTTAATTAGCTTAGGTTGGAACGCACTAAGAACGGAGTATGGTCCAGAATTTTTTAATCAAAGTGGGAGAGTCATTTTAATGGGGGGCGTCGTACCTTCTGCAAGAAATAGGGGACAAGGAATAGATGAGAAAGCATTGGAAAGAAGGACGGGATATACAGGAGATACGGAAGAGATAGGGGTGCAGGGAGAATTGTTTTAAAATGGCTGAAAGAAAAGTTACGGCTTATAGTTCTGATAGGGTTTTTGGCGGAATGAATTTAGAAGATTTGCCTGAGGGATATGATATAGTTGGTGCGAGGATAGGTGAGGGAAGAGCAGTTCCATTAGGGGATGGAAGAACAACACTTTCATTAAATTTATCTGTTGGAAAAGAAGGAGTGCGAAGGGGAGTTATCCTCGGTCCTGAAGTTTGCAGACAATTCGTAAGTCAGATGGGGGCTGGGACTTCTGTTAGCGGATTAGTTGGAAGGGTTGTAGGTTTTGTGACTGATAAGGGAAGTAATAATTATTTATTAGTTGTAGATGAACAATAATTTTTATTAACTTGCTTTTTCTTTATTTATAATGGGTTTGCAAATAGGAGATTTGGTGACGAGGAGGGAAGTTACTTTTAATGATTTGAAGGGCAAGACAATTGCTATTGATGCGTTCAATGCGATTTATCAGTTTCTTAGTTCTGTCAGACAGCCGGACGGGACGCCATTGCAAGATTCTCAAGGAAGAGTAACTTCACATTTATCAGGGTTGTTTTATAGGAATGTTGCTTTGCTTTCTGAAGGTATTAAGTTGATTTATGTTTTTGACGGAGAGTATCATATACTGAAAGACAAGACGCACGAGAAAAGGCAGGAGGCGAAGGACACTGCGGAATTGAAATTTAGAACTGCTTTGGAGGAGGAAGATTTAGACGCAATGGAAAAATATGCGAAGGGGACGAGCAAGTTGGATTCTAAAATGGTTGCGGAAAGCAAGGAGCTTCTGGATGCGTTGGGGATTTGTGTTATTCAGGCGCCCGGAGAGGGGGAAATGCAGGCAGCGGATTTTGTTAAGAGAGGGGAAGCTTATGCAGTTGGAAGTCAAGATTATGATGCATTGGTTGTCGGGGGAACAAGATTAATACAAAACCTTACTTTGGCGAGAAAAAGGAGGACGGTTTCAGGTTTTGTTTATATTGCTCCCGAAATGATTGAATATGAAAATGTGATAAATCAATTAGGAGTTACAGGAGATCAATTAATCTGTTTGGCTATTTTGGTTGGGACGGATTTTAATCCTGGAGGTATAAAAGGAATTGGGCCTAAAAAAGCACTTGATTTAGTGAAGAGAAGAAAATATCCTGTGTCTATTTTTGAGGAAGTTGTTGAAAGATATGGAGAGATAGGTTTTAATTGGAGAGAGGTTTTTGAAATATTTAAGAAGCCGAATGTTTCAAAACAGAAAGTTGAGTTTCCTAAGATTGATGAAGAGAAGATAAAAGAAATTTTAGTTGAGAGGCATGAGTTTTCTAAAGAGAGAGTTGAGAAGCAACTTGAGAGGTTAAGAGAATTTAAGAGGAAGAGTATGCAGAAGACTTTGTTTTAGATTTCTGGGTAATTTGCAGTTTCATTTAATATTTCTTTTACATCTTTTTCTTTGACTGTTTTTCTTGCGTTGATGGTTATTTTTTCTTTTAGTTTATCTCTAAGGGTTTCTATTTTCTTAACTACAAATTTTTCTATTTCTGATATCGCTTCAGGGCTTATTCTCTTTATTCCCGCCTGCCTAAATAACCTTTTAAGTAAATTTTTCTTAATTAATGTATTGGCTTTTTTATTCTTTTTTACCATATTTGATTAATGAGTTAATATATATGATTTTTTAAATTCAACTTTTTGATGTATCAGAAATTTCTCAATTAAATACTCATTTTCAGGGGAAATTGTAAATACGCTATTAGATATCCAGATGCCTTCATTTTCATCTATTATTCCCTTATTTTTTCCCTTTCCTCTTAATGCATTTACTATTTTTACTTTTTGAGAGTTTGTAAGATTTTTAAGAGTATAACTGAATAAAACTTCCGGTTTGAATCTTAGTGACTCTGCCAGCATTTTATTTTTTTTTAAGCTATAACCTTCCCGCAGAAGAGTCGTTGTTAATGTTGGAGGGGTTTGAAAAAAATCTTTTGGTTTTAGCGAGGATATGTGAAATCCTTCAATTTTAGGCATTATTTCTTTTTCTGTTATGATTGCAATGTCTATATCATTTGGGGTTGCTTTTCCCTTCATTGAGGAGCCGAATAAAATTACGTCTATTATTTCTTTGTCTTTTAACAGAGATTTTAGTTTATTTTTTATCTGAAATACGAGTTTTGAGTTCATAAGCAAACTGTCTGACTGGCAGAGCATCCCTCCTTTTTAGCCTTAGATTATAAGATTCCCTATATTTTTTGAATAAGTCAATTATTATTTTATGAATCTCCGGGAAATATTTTTCAAGAAGCTGAAATCTTTCGTTATGGTTCTTTGGAAAGAGCTTGATTTCTTTGTAGATTAGATAATCGCAGAAGTTAGAGGCAGACTTAAAGTAGTTTGCAACTGCAACGTTCCACCTTTGTTTTTTAAGGCTATCTTCTGCCGACTCTAAAAACTCTATGGCGTTTTGGAGTATTTCTTCCATTAATGTATTAGAGAATTATCTAATTTATAAGCTTTTTGGTTAATGCATTAATTAGATTAATGGGGCGAGTTTAGTTTGTATTTGAACTAATTACTTAAAATAAATATTAGAGTTCACTTTAATTGAATATATAGCAGAAGACAAAATATAGCTAATTCTGATAATTGGAACACTATTTGTCCAGAATTCTCTATCTGTACAATTCTGAAAACAATTGTGCTAATCAACAGAATTGTCCATATTTTGAACAGTTTTTTGTTCTTCCGCTAATAGTTTAAGACAAATACCTTTCA
>JAUYJY010000067.1 GCA_030699205.1 Candidatus Pacearchaeota archaeon | reverse complement strand
AAAAAAACCAGCCGAAAATCCAACATGATGTGTTGCATCCAATTTTATTTCTTCACTTGATTCTTCACTTGAAGAAGTTTCTTCATATTTAAATAATCTAATAGTTGTTGGAAGGATATAAGGACCCAGAGAAATAACTCCAGTCAACCCAAGAAAGTTTACTCCAGTTTGTTTCAATTTATTTAGCCTGTCTCCATTAAAATACTGCCTAACTCCGTTCATCATTTCTCCAAAAACTTCTTTTCTTGTTGGCTGATATTCATCTGTCATAATAAATAGAGTAAATCAATACTTTATAAACCTTTTGGTTTTTTTACTACTCTAAAATTAATTTATGAGTCGAATAAGTTTGTCATTCTCATCTCTCACTTTAAATATTATATTCATGCCAGAAATAATCATTTCAATGTTTTAAAGATTGTGTTAAAGCTACTCTTATTTTGAATAATTAAAAGAAGTTTATCTTTGATAAACTTAAAAATTTGTTTTCTTTTTGCTTTTGACCTGAATAATGGGCGAAATTTAAATCAGGTAAATTAATAAATAGGTTTTGTTATTAGGTTATATGGATTTTAAGAGGGATGCGTCTGCTGGAAATGGGGTGACTTACGGGATTGCAATTGTTTCTGTTTTAATAGTTGCCTTTGGAATTTTGCTTTTTGCATTTCAATTTGCTTTTAATTTTGAGGAAATTCAATTTAGTCCTCCTGCGAATGCTGTTCCATTAACTGCTTGCGGGATATTGAGTACGCCAGATATTTATTATACTATTTCTGGAAATGGTATTTCTTTTTCAGGAGTTTCTGGAGAGAAGTGTTTGCACATTATTGCATCAAATGTAACTATTGATGGAAATCCGACTGGGGCGGGGGTTTCTGGAATTATCGGAAGCAATACTCCCGGAACCTTGGGAATTTTAATTGAAGCAGAAAATGTTTCTATTCTTGGATTAACGGTAGATAACTTTGGAAATGGTATTGAAATATATAATTCAAATAGGACAAATATTTCTGGTTCGTTTATCGGACAAAATCTTAATATTGGTATAAATGTTAGCGGGAATAGTTCTAAGAATTATATCGGAGAGAATGAGTTAACACTTAATAATCTTGGGATTTTTTTGGAGAAAGATTCTTTAGATAATAAAATTTATAAAAATGTCATTGTGGGAGCAATTGGAAGCGCAGGAGGAATTGGATTGTCTGAAAGTCATGAAAATATTTTAGAAGGAAATCTAATTGGAGGTGTGGTTGTCGGCATTGCTTTGCTTTCTTCTGAAGAAAATGATTTAATAAATAATGGTTTTCAAGGGGATGTAGGTGCAATTTATATAGAAAATACGAATAGAGAAAATAGAATTGAGGGTGGAGTGATTCTTGATACTTTGGGTGATGCAATCTCATTAAATTCAGTTTCTAAAGTCAGTATAAAGAATTTAAACACTGCAAATACAAATTCTTTTGATATAAATGTTTTAAGAAACACAGGGAATGTTGTTTTAGAAGATTCTTATTTGCCTAAATATAATTTCTTACCTGATGGAATTGTTTTAAGATATAAAAACTCTGAAGATGGTGAAATTGCATTTTTAGAGAAGATAAATGGAACTGGGGGAAATTTAAGCAAGGATTTGAGAGTTGAATATAATTCTGCTTTTGTAAATTCCAGTTTAAATAAAGAATTTAATAAAAGTGCAAATATTAGTTTTTTTGGACTTTCCGATTTCCAAAATCCTGAAATAAAAAGAGACGGGGAAACTTGTCCTCCAGATATATGCATTGCTTTGGGTTCTCTGACGGAGGAAAATGTGAAATTTTCAGTTCCTTCGTGGTCTGAATATTCTATTGGAGAAAAAGATGTTGTGCCTGCTTTAACGGTTACAGAGCCGGATAGGAATGAAGTTTATTATCTTGATGAATTTCCTGTTGATTTTAGAGCTAGGTTAAACTTTCAGGGGAAGGCATGGTTTAGTTTGAATTCTGGAAGGAACAACAAGACAATGAATACTACAGATAATAGAAGTTTTGTTTATGAGCAGGCGGAATTAAATAAAGGAAATTATACCGCCGTATTTTTTGCAAAATTTATAAATACTTCTGAAAATAATGTTTTGTTTAAGAAGTGGGTTAATTTTAGCGTCGTTAATAGTTCTTTAGGAAATGTTGGGGTGGTTAATACTTTGATTGCTGGGAATACTTCCGGGAATACTACTGTGCCTATAACTCCTCCCGTAACTCCACCTACTGGAAGCACAAGTATCATAGACACTCCTGCGGAAAAAGGTTTTGAATTTAGAAATGTTATATATTGGATAATTATGGGGATACTTATTATTTTAATTGTAATTTTAGTTTTGCTGATTGTAAGGCATTTAAGGAAAAAAATTGAGAAACCCCCAATGATGCTCCGCCGGATGCCTGTTGAAAATAGACTTCGTTGAAGAAATAAATATAAAAAGGATAAATCAGTGTATATTCAGAGGATTGATGTATTTTAATATGAAAAAGAGGGATTTAAAGAACAAGAGGGATTTAGAAAACAGGAGAGATATTAGACGGATTGCTGGTCTTGTTGTTCTTCTCTTTATTTTGTCTTTGTTTTGGTTTAATCTTTATGACGTTGTTGTACTTTTACAACCCACAGAAACAACTCCTAGTGTTTATTTGTCTTGGGATGATAATTCGATTGATGAGTTAGGATTTAAGGTTGAAAGGTCTACAAGTTCTGATTTTTCTTTAAACCTTGTGGAAGTTTGTCATGTGCCTACAGATGTCACTTTCTGTGTCGATGAGGGGGTCGTTTCACCTTTAGTTCCGGGGTATACTTATTTTTATAGGGTTTATTCTTATAATTTACAAGGGAATAGTGCTTATGCTATTCCTGTAGTTCCTCCCGGTGGAAGTATAACTATTCCAAATCCTCTTCAAATTAATTCAGTTACTCCGGGTATAGTTTTGAATACTGAGGAGACTTTAATCACTATTACCGGAACCGGTTTTGATCCTGCTAATGCACGTATTAGAATTAATTTTCCAGGTATTGGAGAACTTCAAATTTCTCCTAATGCTGGAGGAAGTTCAACTGAATTAACTTTTGCAATGCCTGATGTTTGTTCTGCGGTATGTTGGGCTGGTGTGGCTAATTTGTATGTTGATAATAATCCTATTAATAATCCTTATGTTGATATTAGCAATCTTTTTGATTTTATGATTACAAGTCCTCCGGCTCAGATAAATTTGGTTAATCCTCCTACTTCTCCGAATGGTGGTTCAATTGTTGTGACTTTAATAGGAGATAATTTCTTGCAGAGAGTAGAAAATCCAAATCCTGCCGTAACCGAGCCTGTCTTTGAAGGATCGAGTTTGTTTTGGACGTATGCAGGAACAACATATCTCCCATTGTTTCAAATTCCAGGTATTTTTGATTATATTTCTGGAGACTTGAGACTCACGTTGCCCATTGGTACTCCTGCTGGAACTTATGATTTACAAATTAGTAATCCAGATTATGACACAGACCCGAATAATGACCCTATTTCAAATGTTGTGAGTTTTATTGTTACTCAGGCAATTACTTGTCCCGTAGCACCCCCTGTTGTTAATTCTATTCTTCCCTCTTCAACAGTACCTAATCGGGGGACACAAGGGTTCCAATTAATTGGAAGCGGGTTTACTGCAGACTCTACAGTAATGTTTGGAATTACTGATTTGGGCAGTGCGTTTATAGATGAGAATACATTAGGATTTGCATTCCCTGCTGAAGGTGCTCCTCCATTTGTTGCGAACCTTCATGTTTTAGATACTGCTAGCGGTTGTATTTCTGATTTTTTTGATTTAACAATTACTTCTGAGTCTCCTGTGATAAATTCAATAATTCCTAGTTCAGTTGCACAAGGAGGGAGTGTAGAGATTACAGGGACAGGGTTTTATGCACCTATTGGTGGAGATGGAACTCAAAATATTTATGGAACTACTAGTTTGGTTGGATATGGTTTTGGACAGGGAGGACAGGTAACTTATTTTGTAGGAACGGATTATACCATTAATTTAGAGACAAGTATAAATTTGAATATTCCTTCTGGAATGGCTACTGGTTCTTATGACATTTATGTGAAAAATCCTGTGGATGGGAGTTTTGATTCTTATCTATTAGATATAACTCCTCAGATAGGATGTGTTTTGACTTCTGCAACTTGGAATCCTACCGAAGTGAATGTCGGGGAATCAAGCACTATGAAAGTTGCAGGAAATCTTGGATGTAATGGCGAAGGAGTTGTATTTAAGATTTATAACGGAAATACAAATGCCTTGGTTAGTGAGAGCAGTCCAGTTACTATCGCTGGAGGAGAAGCGAGTCTTGTTTGGATGACTCCTGTTTCTGGATTTGGTCTTGGTATTGGAATTATAATTCCTTTAATTTTACAGGGAAGTTTGATTGGTTTCGTTGCTTTATTTGGAAGAAAGAAGAAAGATATGAAAAATCAGAATTTAGTTTTGATTTTAATTATTGTTTTAATTGCTGTGGTTATATTTAACTTTTCAGGAAACGTGTCATTACAGCCTGTGTCAGATAGTTATTACTTCAGGGCTGTTCCTGTTAATTCAGGAATTTCAGCGATACAAAGCGGAAGTTTAACGGTAAATGCTCTTGCAGGTGCTCCTGTAATTACGGGTGTAACGCCTGGAGAGATATATAATAACTTCCAGAATACTTTGACTATTTCAGGGACTGATTTCGGAGCTAATCCTATTGTTCATGTTGTTTTAGCCGGGAATGATAATGTTTATGCTCACGAATTTGTTGATGGGAATTTGAGAATTACATCTCAAGCTTATCCCTTTGAGGGAACTGCGACGATATATATAGACAATGCAGGGCAGATATCTAATGGATTTAATATTTCAGTTTTAGAGCCATTTCCAGAGATTAGTTATGTATCTCCATTAGGTGTTGAAGCAGGATTGCCCTTTGATTTAGAAATTTTTGCAGGGAGTAGTGAAACTGGATTTTCTTATAGTTCTGTTTTGCAATTTAGTGTTGATGGAATCAGCTGGGGAGATATAACTGCCGTTGCTGGGGGAAGTTCTTTGGTGTGGAATCCGACGAAACTGGTAATTACAATGCAGAATGGAATTCCTTCTGGTGATTATAATTTGAGGGTTGTTAATCTTGATAGCAAGGTTTCTAATGAAAAAACAATTATAGGTTCTGCATCTTGTACTGGAATTAGTGCGTGTTTGAGTGTCGGAGTTTGTTCTGCTGGAGCAGTAAGCTGTTCAGGAATAGGATTGGGGGGAGTAGGTTCTGAAGTAGGGACGTGGCAATGCTCATATCCTGCAAGTTATCAATTGAATACTGAATTGTCTTGTTCGGACGGATTGGATAATGATTGCGACGGTTTTACAGATAGTTTAGATCCTGATTGTGATATTCCAGGAGCTCCTGCTAATCCTCCCGGAAATGGGGGCGGGGGCGGTGGAGGCGGTGGCGGAAGTGCGAGCTATGCCTGTAATGATGATAGAGATAACGACGGAGATGGGTATTGCGATTTTAATGGTGCTGTTGCTGGAGTAAACGGCTGTAATGGTTTACCTGATTCGGGATGCGTGAGCAATACGGATAATAACGAAGTAAATGATTTACCTGTTGGAGATGGTGGAGATTCCGGAGTTCCTGAATGTTCTGACTTGAAAGATAACGACGGAGATGGGTTCTCTGATATGGCTGATGCTGGTTGCACTGATCCGGATGATGATAGCGAGATAAATGAATTAATAAATATTGGAGAAGAACCTTCTTCATTGCCTAAGAAAGATTATGTTAGTGGAGAATCTATAAGGATTGGAATATTTTGGATAATATCCGCAATTTTGTTGGTTGCAATTGTAATTCTTGTTATATTAATTGTCAAGGTTTTGAAAAGAAGGGCGACATTTATTGAATTAGCGAGGGCATCGGGAGTTTTAAATCAGGACAGAGTTATTTATAAGACGAAGTAATTATAAATGGTAAATCCTTTCTTTTCTGATGGATAAGAGGTATGTTTATTCTGGAGTTTTAGTTTTGCTTGTTTTAATTGCTTTGTATTTTACATTTGGGGAAGATGTTTTGTTGCAACCAGATGATTCTTTTGTGCTTGGTAATGAATTAGTTGAGTTAAACTTTGACCTTGATGTGAATGGTTTATTTGGTCTTTCAAGCATTAGGGACGTTAGGGAAGATTATATTCACTCAGTGACTACTTCAGATTTATCTTGGGAAGTTAGGTTTTTAAATAATCTTGATTTTAATTATGTTTCAACGAAGAGCAGTGATTCTAATTTAATAAAATCTTATGGCATTTCTACTTTATCCGATGGCTCTCAAGAATTAACTTTGATTTGGGATGGCGGAATTGTTGGAGGTGATACTTTTTCTGTTGAGCAAACTTTTACTTTGAGGTCTGATGAATCATTTGCACATATGGGAATAAAGGTCTTTGGGGAAAATTTGAATAGCCATTCAGTAAACTTGCTTTCTCCCGTTTTTAATTATAATTCTCTTCCTGAAGGGTCTTATTCATTTCTTCCGTTTATGCAACAATCTCTTAGAGTGGATAATCCACAAACATTTAGTAAATTTTCTGGCAGTGGGCTTTCTACAGGACAATTAACAAATGGATTGTTTCCCATTTTTCCTTTTGGGACAAAGAGTATTGCATATTTTGCGAGATATGATTCTGAAGGACATGCAGTACAATACAAGTTCAAGAATGATGGCATCAGTAAATATAGCCAATATTTTGGAGTTTCGGGAGATAAACAGACATTAAATGGAGAAGATTATAGTCAGCCGTATGATTTTGTTGTAGGTGTTGTTTCAGGAAAAACAGAGCAAAGTTCATATGACGCTACAATGGAATATAAAAAATGGCTTGAAGTCCAGAGTTTCTATCCGAAAAAACTTATAGATAGGGAAGAGGTTCCAGATTATATCAAAAGATTAAAGTTTGCTTCTTTTATAAATTCTGGAGCAATTCCTCCAAGAACCGGAGAAGAACCGGGAATGACTCCGCAGGAAATTATAGATATTTTGTTATTGCCGTATAATGTTTTTAATTTAGAAGAATCTCTTGTTTCTTCTTATGTGTGGAATCTTCATCCGGATAGGGTTGATCAATATCTGCCTTCTCCCAATCTTGTTGATGCAATGCTTCAGTTAGAACCTTTAGGTGTTAAGTTTTTAGCATGGGTTGGGAATACTTACTTTAGGTATCCTGATGTGAGCTATGATGTAAATCCTGCTCTTCAGAATGCCCACGCTTTAAAAATAGATGGGACTCAGATATTTAATAATTTTAATGATGGTTCAATAGCTTCTTGGGAAATGGCTGCACATTCTCCTGCCTGGCAAGAACATCAGACAAATCAATGGTTGGAGAAATTAGGTCCAAATGGGGCGAGTGGATTTATTTTGGATGCACCATTACCCAGAGAAGATTTTGGAAATGGAGTATATGGTGGTGGGAGCCATTATGTTCAAGGAACTATTGCAGAACATAATTTAATGAAGGAAACTATCACTCCTCAATATCCTGATTTTACTATCGGAACAGAGGGAGAATGGGAACATTATGCGGGAACAATAGACATTTATGGAGTTATTTCTTATAATGTTGTGAGGGATACTTTTAATGGATTTGGTGCAGATGTTAAAGATGTGTATAAAACCGAAGTGGATACAATGTTATATGGAGGGAGAATTAGATTTTTTGGGGATTTGGCAGGACCATTTTGGTGGGGGCATTTAGATCCAAGAACTTGGACTATTCCAGTTGCAAATAGTGTGGTTTTGGGTTATCTTCCAATGATGTGGTATAATACCCATTCTTCTGCAGTTCTTGCTGAAGAAAGTGGGGGAATATGTGCGTCTTTAGACTCTACAACTTCCTGTTCTCCTGGATTCTTTTGCTCTGAAAATAATTGTTGTAGAAATGGGTATGTTTGGAGTCAGGAAAGCGGAGAGGATGGAGCTTGTATTCTTGAGAGTGAATTGCCTATTGGTCTTTGGCTTGATGAAAGTTCATGGACAAATTTTTCTACACCATTTTTTACTCAAATGAAACCATTTACTGAAAATATGTATGGTTCATTTGAAGATTATGATAAATATACAATTTTTGGAGAGTATCTAAGACCAATAGAAACTGATTCAGTTTTAGAAGCAATCAATATTTATGATGGGGTTCCTTCCACTCAATTATCTTTCCCAAGTGTTGGTGTTGGAATATGGAGGGGATTAGATGATAGTGTTGGAATTATTATTGCCAATGGGAAAGGAGTTTCTCAAGTAGTCGGCTTTGATTTTTCTTTTGAAGATTATGGATTAACTGCGGGGACTAATTATAATTTATATGAACATAGTGGGAATGAAGTAATCTTGATTGACCAATATTCGGGCGATATGCATCTTGATATTTCTTTGGAATCTCATGAATTTAAGACGTTAATCCTGATTGATTCTTCTTCGGATTTAGATAATGATGGGGAAGGTAATTTAAGATGGGATACTGGCGAGGTGTGGGATAATTGTCCTGATGATTATAATCCTGGGCAAGAAGATTCTAATGGAAATGGGGTTGGAAATGTTTGTGATGTTTCTGCTATTGTTCCTCCCCCTGTAATTACTCCTCCTGGAAATGGGGGCGGTGGAGGCGGTGGCGGAAGTGCGAGCTATGCCTGTAATGATAATAGAGATAACGACGGAGATGGGTATTGCGATTTTGATGGTGCTGTTGCTGGAGTGGAATGTAGTGGTTTACCTGATTCGGGATGCGTGAGCAATACAGATAATAACGAAGGGAATGATTTATCTGTTGGAGATGGTGGAGATTCCGGAGTTCCTGAATGTTCTGATTTGGAAGATAACGACGGAGATGGGTTTGTTGATATGGCTGATGCTGGTTGCACTGATCCGGATGATGATAGCGAGATAAATGAATTAATAGATATTGGAGAAGAATCCGGACAAAATATAGCGGAAAAAAAGGAAGGAGTTAAAACGGGAAAGGTTATTTTATGGATTATCCTCGTTATTTTGATTGTTATTATCTTGATTGTTATCTTTTTAATCTTTAGGGTTTTGAGGATGAAGAGAGGGATTAACGAAATTACAGGTAAAAATTCTAATGATAAAAGCAAAATTGCGTTTAATAGAAGAGAAGACAATGGGTTTTCTGATTTGAGTAATTTTAGATAAGTTGCTAAAAGTAAAGCAGGACTTTCTTTTTGTGGGTATCAAATTCTTCTTGCACTCCAAATAATATTCAATTATAAACTCCCTTAGATTATATGTCTTTAAAATTTTAGATAACCAAAAAGTTTATAAAATCTACATATGTATATAATTGTATATGGAAACAACAATAAGGCTAAATCCAAGAACTAAAGAAGAGCTTGATGCGTTTAGACAATATAAAAGCGAGAGCTACGATGAATTAGTGAGAAAACTTATTTATTTAGCTAAATTAGCCGAAAAAGAGCCAAAACTTAGTCAAAAAACAATTCTTGAGATAAAAGAAGCAAGAGAAAGAATTAAGAAAGGGGAGTTTTATACAGAAGATGAAGCTAAGAAGATTCTTGGCTTGTAAAAAACACCTAACACCTAAGGACTTAACAAATCATCCCCTAGCTGATGAGAATCCTTTAGATAAGTTCAGTTCAGAGCAACTTATGAAGATAGTCAACGAAGTTGAAAAGATTAAGATAAGGTAGGATTAACTATCTCTTATAAGCTTCATCGTGATGCCCAAAGAAAATAAAAATTACTGTTTTTCTTTGTTCATCAACCCCATATTTCAACACGAAGCTTTTCAGGATATGCACTCTTCTTTCGCCGACCAAATCGTATTTCATAGGTTTGTAGTGATAAGGGTTCTGCAGGATTTCATTCATCTTGTTTTTTATTGCTTTTTCAAGAACTGGATTTTTTCGGCAATGCCTTTTGATTTCCTGTTTGCACTTTGGGTTAATATCAAGTAAGTAACTCATCAAACTTCGAGGAAGGGTGTGTTTTTATAATTTATTAAAGAATTTCTTCTACCGAATTAAGTCTGATTGATTTTTCTTTCTTCCTGCTTTCTATTTCCTTCTTGAATTCTTCTTTCAAAGGCAGTTCATCAACAGGATGCCAGTCAATTTTTTCACAGAACGTCCATTGTTCATTACTAATATCTCCAGTTTTTAGATAATTTTCAAAAATTAGTTTCTTCATGGTTTCCTCTCTCGCTATTTCACTCCAATTTACCCAAGCGAGATCCTTTATCTCTTTTTTTAATTCATCAGACAAGGACATGGTTATTGAAGCCATTTTATAATAATTCTCCTCTATTTTTTAGTTCTTCAAACTTTTTTAATTGTTTAACTATTATTTCTAATCTCTTTTTTAAATATTCAGCCCAATTAATTTCTGGATGTTCCTCTAGCTTTCTCTTTAGTTCTTCAGGAATTGATATGGTAAAGGTTGTCATTTTGTTTAGTTATTATATTTAGTTTATTTACTAAAATTTGTTTACAAATCTTTATAAATCTTTCGCAATTTAGTATTTTTGACATTTTAGATAGATATAAAAACAGCCAAACCATTCTTTTAATTCATTTAGATTGACTTTTAGGTCTTCCAGTTGGTCAGACGAAACTAACAGGCATTGACCAATTATGAAACCTTGCAGGTTTCTCCGTCCAAATTGTGCTACGCACGACTTCTGTTGATACCGACGTTAATCGCACAATTAAAAAATTGATATAGCAGAAGACAAAATATAGATAATTCTGATAATTGGAACACTATTTGTCCAGAATTATCTATCTGTACAATTCTGAAAACAATTGTGCTAATCAACAGAATTGTCCATATTTTGAACATTTTTTTGTTCTTCCGCTAATATTCTAATACAAATACCATTCAATTATAAATGTCTTAGACTATAGGTGAATTTGGCGATGATTTAAAATAAGTTCCTAAATCAGTGATGCAAACTTAAGGGTTTAATAATCAGAATAATTTCATCTGTTTTGAATTTTGGATTATTTCTTCAAAATCTTTGTTGAAGAAGAAAAGGATTGTGTTTGCTATTGGTTTTATTTGTTTGTCTATGTAATGTTTGTAATCTATTTTATGTTTTAAATTTTGTATTGGTTCAGGGCCTTTAATGGTTATGTAATATTCGATTGTATTTGATTCTATTTTTGGAAGAAGGCGGGCGGCTTTTACGTGGGGTGGAGTTGTTTTTGTGTATTTCTCAAGGGATTTTCTTATTGATTTTCTGTAAATTAGTTTTTCATCCATCTCTCCGGATTCTATTTTTTTTACATATTCTTTTATGAATTTTATAGGGTCTTCTTTATGGAATATTTTTGTTAGTAATCTAATCTGGAACTCTTTTGCCGCGTCTGTCCAATCTCCTCTAATGGCTTCTAATCCAGTGATTTGTATTTCTTCTTTTCCATTTTTTTCTATTAACCCAGCGTAACGTTTTTTAGAACCCTCCTTTCCTTCTCCTCTGATTTTAGGCATTAAAAGAGAAAGATATTGTTTTTCAAATTCCAATTCAAGAAATGATTTTCTATCATACTTTTCTTTTACATATTTTTTATAGAAGTTGTTTATTTTATTTTGTATTTCTAATCCAATTATATTTGCCTTTATTTTTCCTAAGTTTGTATCAACAAAAACGCTGTCAGTATCGCTATAAATTACCGGGGTGTTGAAGTTTTTTTCAATTTCTTTTGCAGTTAATTGTATTAATTCCTGTCCGAAGTGGGTTATTGCATTTGCAATTTTTAGGTTATAGTATCTGCAATTTGGCGAGGCAAGAACTCCGAAAAATGAGTTCATAATTATTTTTATTGCATATGACGATAATTCGCGACTTTCTTTTTTCGCTTTTTCTCTTGCCTGATGGAGTTTTTCTATAATCTCAGGCAGAATGCCCGTCTGATTTTTAAAATATGCTTTGTTTGGAGATTCTATGAGGTCTTTTTTTGATGTGGGCTCTTCAATAAATGATGAGGGGTCTATATTAAATGTTTTTATTATTGAAGGATAAAGAGATTTGAAGTCTAAAACCAAAACATTATGATAAATTCCCGGAATTGGAGACATCACAAATCCACCCTTAATTCTTTCTTCTCTTTGAGAGAATTTTGTAGTTGGAGAGACAAAACCGCGAGATCTTGCTTCTCTAATATATAAAGAATCGAAAGCTGCTATTGAAGCAGTCAGTTTGTTTAAAGGCAGTCCTGTTAATGAAGTTCTTTCAATTGCTAATTCAATTATTTTTGTTTTTTCTAAAATGTCGTAAGCTAATTTGCAGTCTTGGATGTTGTATTCCACTAATTTTTTCTTGTTTGTTTTGAATAATTTTTCTATTTCTTCGTGTCTTTGTTTTCCTTTTATGAGCTTTCCATCTCCGAGAATTTCCTGTGAAACTGCTTCTAAAGTATAATTCTCAAATTTTCTGTTTTTTATTGAGGGTGCTTCTTTTATAAATTGGTCTTTTATTAAATTCAATCCGTCTAAAACCTGCCTTCCGGGAATATTTGCACTTGAATTTTTGAAGAAATTGTTTTCAATTTTTATTCTTCCTGCCTGATTTGTTCTTCCAATGTCAAATGAGATTCTATGTTCCTCAAATTTCTGTTTTAAATATGCTAAGTCAAAGTCAATGACATGCCAGCCTGTTATTATATCTGGGTCAAAGTTAATTATTTCTTCTTTTAGTTTTGATAATAGTTCTGCTTCGTTTTTGCAAGATATTGTGTCTTTTATGTTTTCTTTTTTTTCTGATATCAAAAAGTTTTTTTCATAATTTTTTGAGTATAGCCCTACACAAAATAAGTCATTTGATTTTTTCCCTGATTCTATGTCTATTGAAAGTACTTTGAGATTTATTTTTATTTCTTCCGGATTTATTGCATTAATTTCAGGATTTTTAAACAGGAAATCTGTTCTTTGAATTTCTCCTGAATCAAAAGTGTTGCCGGATATTTCAAGAAATCCGGATAAATTATAGTCTATCAGGAATCTTGCTCCCGGATTTAGGTCTGCTTCGTAAGTTTCTATATTTTTTTTATGAATTGCTTTTGCTAATTTATCTATTTCCGATTTGTTTTTTGATGATATCTTAATCACCTTTTCGTTGTTAAAGTTAGCTAAATTGGTTTCTTCTGTTTTGAAATCTTTTAGTTTTCCTGAAATCAAGTTTTTTATTTCTTGGAGATCTGATTTTTTTATGAAAAAATATGGGGTAAATTCATGTAAAGAACAGAATGATTTTCCGTTTTCTAATCTGCCGAATAACTGGATATATGTCTTGTCATGCATATTTATATGGGAAATTGATACAATAAACGCTTTTTGAGGTTTCATATTTGTAATAGACGGATTAACTTTATAGAATTATTGTTTTTGTCTTTTTCT
>JAUYJY010000065.1 GCA_030699205.1 Candidatus Pacearchaeota archaeon | reverse complement strand
TAGAGTTTTATCTAATTTTTCAGAAGAAATAAGGGAGATTTTACAAGAAAAACCTCCAGATGTTGGCTAAAAAAGCCAACTGTCAAAAGTGTTTGAGTGATGAAATTAGCGAGAGCTAGAAGAAAGTGGCGAAGTCAAGTTTTAAATTCCAAAAGGTTTATATATGCGTATGCGTATGCGTATGCATGGTAAAAGTGATATCATTGTCTGACGAAGCATATAGAAAATTGAAGGTCTTGAAAATGGGAAGATCTTTTTCTGAAGTCGTCGTAGCACTTATTGAAAATAAAAAACTGAAAAGAAAAAGGTTAAATGAGTTTGTGGGGATTTGGGCAGAAGATAAGGAATACTGGAATAATTTCAAAAAAGAAATTAGGAGAAGTCGCAATAAATCTAAGATGAAAGAGGTGGGGCAGTGATGTATTGCGTAGATAGCAGCATTATAATTGATGTATTAAGAGGAGATGAATTATTGGGAAAAAGAATAAGTGATTTAATGAATCAAGGAGTTGAGTTTTTTATTAATCCCATAACTTTATGTGAGCTCTATCGGGGAGCTTATGGGCATGTCCATAGGGAGAGAAAGATACAAGAAATAAATTCTCTTATCAAATTATTTGGATTATCTGAATTGGATGTTGCGAGTTGTGAAGAATTTGGAAAGAGTTATAAAAAAATAAAAGATAATAAGAAAGAAATAAAAGATTTTGATTTATTAATTGGGTCAATTGCTAAGGCACATGGGCAAACTCTTGTAACCAGAGATAATGATTTTGGGAATACGAATTCAGAAGTTGAATTTTGGTAACTTTATTTTTGTTGTAAGTTTTAATCATTGTTGCAGATGCAGATAAAAATCTATAAGGATTCTTGACGTATAGTAAACGCATAAAAATATACGGAAATTAAATGCGTTTACCTTAAGTTGAATAATCTGTATTGGGGAAAGGGTTAAAAATATAGTTGTTTTTGCTGATAAATGAAAAGAACTTATATTGCTGATTTGAAGGCAGGGGTTGAAGTTTTTCTTGAAGGGTGGATTTATGAAATTAGGGAACTTGCGAAGCTGAAGTTTTTGGTTTTGAGAGATATGTCTGGGATGGTTCAGTGTGTTGTTATAAATCCAGATTTGTTTGCGAAAATTTCTGGATTGACTTTGGAGAGTGTGGTAAGTATTAAAGGGAAGGTTAAGAAGGCTAATGTTAAGGCTGAATTTGCCTTGAAAGATTTGGAAGTTGAAGTTTTGGATTTGGAAGTTTTGAATAAGGCGGAGGCTTTGCCGATACAAGTTAATGAGAAAGAAGGGAAGGCGGGATTGGATATTAGATTAGATAATAGGTCTTTGGATGTGAGGAAGCCTGAAATTTCTGCAATTTTTAAAATACAAAGCACTATAATTAATTCATTTAGGGAATTTTTTTATGAGAAAGAATTTATTGAAATACAGCCCCCCGGGATAATAGGGACTTCTACTGAGGGGGGAACAGATTTATTTGAGATAAAATATTTTGAGAAGAAGGCTTATCTTGCTCAAAGTCCTCAGTTGTATAAGCAGTTAATGGCTATTTCTCTTGAAAAAGTTTTTTCTACGAATACTATTTGGAGAGCCGAGAAGCATGACACTACTAAACATATTAATGAAATTAGGCAGATGGATATTGAAGTTGCATTTGCTGATGATATGGATGTAATGAAATATATTGAAGAAGTTGTGCAATATATTGTGAAGAAAGTTTTGGAAAGGAATAAGAAAGAATTAGATATTTTAGAGTTGGACTTAAAGATTCCCAAAGCAAAGTATTTGACTTATGTTGAAGCTATTGAAGTGTTGAATAAAAATGGTTTTAAGATGAATGCTGGAGATGATTTTGAACCCGAGGCGGAAAGAAAACTTTGTGATTTATTTAAAGACCACATTGTGTTTACATATGAATGGCCGATTGATATGAAGCCATTTTATATTTGGCCGAAGGATTCAAAAAATAATATTTCTGGCGGTTTTGATGCTTTGTATGGTGGGGTTGAGATTAGTTCTGGAGGTCAGAGAGTTCATAAGGCAGATGTTTTGATAAAGCAGTTGAAGGATAAAAAATTAAAAACAAAAGATTTTGAATGGTATGTTGATGCTTTTCGTTTTGGTGCTCCAATGCATGCAGGATGGAGTATTGGACTTGAGAGATTGACGTATGCAGTTTGTAAATTGAGTAATATTAGAGAGGGGACTTTGTTTCCCAGAGATAGGAAGAGGCTGACACCTTAATCAATTTCTATTTTTTATTAGAAACCTTTAAATCAAGGAGCTATTATACAATAATATGAAAGAAAAATTCATATCAATTGAAGAAGCAATTAAACAATGCAGTGATGTTGGAAAGGGAAAAGTAGTTGTGCGAGGATGGGTTCATAGAGAAAGAGGTTCAAATAAATTAAAGTTTATTGTTTTACGTGATAGTTCTGATATAATTCAGGTTGTTTTTGAGAGGGAAAAGTTTGAGAAGCAATGGGAAGATATAGATAAGTTACAAGTAGAAGCGAGTTTGAAGATTTCTGGAACGATTAAAAAAGATGCAAGAGCTCCGACGGGATATGAAATAAATGCAGATGAATTTGAGATTGTTGGATTGAGCGATAGTTTTCCGATTAATAAAGATTTGAATGAGGAATTGCTCGGAGATAGAAGGCATTTATGGATTAGAAGCAGGAAGATGACTGCGATTATGAAAGTTAGAAGTACAGTAATGCATGCGTTCAGGGAATATTTTGATAATTTTGGATTTATAGAATTTCAAACTCCTGTGATTATTCCGGGAGGTGCGGAGGAAGGACCTACAATGTTTGAGTTGGATTATTATGGAAAGAAGATGTATTTAGCACAGACCTGGCAGTTGTATGCTGAGGCCGCAATGTATGGTTTGGAAAAAATTTATGGGATAGGACCTACATTCAGGGCGGAGAAGTCTAAGACATCAAGACATTTATCTGAGTTTTGGATGGCTGAGATGGAAGTTTCTTGGTGTGATTTAGATAAATTAATGGATTATGCAGAAGGGGTTGTGAAGTATATTGTTTCTGAAGTTTTGAAGAAAAATAAAAAAGAGCTGGAAATTCTTGGAAGAGATTTGAAGAAACTGGAGCCTGTCTTGAAGAAGAAATTTCCAAGAATTACCTATGATGATGCTTTGAAGATTTTGAAAGATAAGAAAAAAATGAAAATTTCTTGGGGGAAGGATTTAAGGACTGTTGAAGAAGAAAAGTTAATGGAGTTATATGATGTTCCTGTTTTTGTAACTCATTATCCTAAGGAAGTAATGGCTTTTTACAAACCTTCCGATAAAAAAAATCCTAAAACTGCCAGGTGTTTTGATATGTTGGGTCCCGAAGGCACGGGAGAATTAATGGGTGGAAGCGAAAGAGATATAGACATAGAAGAATTG
This sequence comes from Candidatus Pacearchaeota archaeon, assembly GCA_030699205.1. Taxonomy (GTDB): domain Archaea; phylum Nanobdellota; class Nanobdellia; order Pacearchaeales; family GW2011-AR1; genus SICU01. Next base: position 9,200 of record JAUYJY010000065.1, on the reverse strand, counting down.
AAAAAATCTTTGAAAGCGAAAGGAGAGAAATTAGAAGATTATGATTATTATCTTGAAATAAATAAGTACGGGGCTATTCCTCATGCTGGTTTTGGAATGGGACCTGAACGAGTAATTAGATGGATTTGCGGATTGGATAGTGTGAGGGATGCGATTGCTTTTCCTAGGACAATGACTCGGATGAAACCATAAGGTTTAAATAATTCCTTTTGAGAGAATTTTTATGGGTTTGTTTTCAAGATTGAAAGAAGTTTTTGGAAGGAGAGGACATTCTAAATTAAATAGTTTGATGGATGAGAGTGAAGGTGGGGAATATAGGAGTTCTGCGGTAAGAGTTTCCAAGAAGTTGAGACAATCTCAAAGGTATCTTGAAGTTTCTAATGTCTTGAGGAAAAATGGATTGGACAGTGTTTATGATGGGGAGGTATTTCCCGGGTCTAAGTCCATTAAAGGTGCTAATTATTTAAGGGCGTTGGCTCAACATCATATTGCTTTGGAAGAGGCAGAAGTTGTTTATAAGAGTGAGGTTAGGGATTATGCTGGTGAGAAAGGGTTTCTTGATAGGGACGCTGATGAGAGAATTATTCCGGGAGTTAGGCGGGAACTTATTGATGCATTAGCGAAGAGGGGGGGAATGAGGACTGATAATTTTTTATGGTCATTAAATTATTTTAGAGAAGCATATAATTCAAGGATTTGGGAAAATAGTGAGGAAGTTACAGAAGAAGATGTTGTCAGGACATTGGAGTATTATTCGGATAAGCTTGAAGTTTCCGACGTTGATGGAATTTATGCTGATGAAATAAGGAAGGCAGGGCAGATTGTTAATAATCATGCTCAACTGCGTGATTAGTTTTAAATAATATGATTTGTTTTTTAGAAAATGAAGTTATTATGCATCCCTGATTTACATGGTAAGAAACCGATGATTCCTAAAGAGGATTTTGATGCGATTGTTTGCATTGGAGATATTTGTTCTGATAAGGGAATAAGGAAACTCACAAAAGAATGGATGAGGTATATTGAGAAGCATCCTGAAGAAGTTTTGACTGATGATGTGTATTTTGAGAGAAAGATTGGGAAGAATGGTTTGAAGAAACTTGAAAGAGAATCTTTGGAGAGGGGGAATGAGCTGTTGAAGTATTTGGATAAATTCGGAAAGCCGATATTTTTTGTTCCTGGGAATTGGGATCAGAGTTATGGGAAGACGAGAATAAAAGATATGGATAAAAATAGTTATAGTTATTTGAAGGGCTTTTATGATTTCTGGCTCGGGGATGAATTGAATAAAAAATTAGTGAATGGCGTGAAGAATTTAGTTGATTGTCAGTATAAGTTGAATGAGTTTATGGGATTTAATTTTATTGGGTATGGCTTGTCAAGTGCACCCGAAGAAATTAGAAGGAGAAGGAAGAGAGATTATACAAAACCAGAGTTTGAGAAATTAAAAAAAAGTTATTGGAAAATTGTTAGTAAATTGGGAAAAACTTATGAAAAAAGAAATAAAAAATTGCCGACTATTTTTCTCACACATAATGTTCCATATGGAACTAAGATTGATATTTTGAAGAATAAAAAATCCAAGAATAATGGAAAGCATTTTGGCTCCACTATTGCTCGTCTGTTTTGCAAGAAACAAAAGCCGTTGTTTTGCATTGGTGGGCATATGCATGAGCATTTTGGGAAAGATAAAATAGGAAATACAATTTTAGTAAATGTGGGGTTTGGAAGAGGGAAGGCAGTGGTTGTTGAATTGGTTGAGGGGAAGATTAAGAAGTTGAGGTTTTATGGGAAGGGTAAATAGGTAAGGGTAAATAGAATTAAATAATCTTCGAGTCATTTATTTTTATGTATTTGTTTTATAAGACCTTTCCTGAGCTGAAGGAGATAATACATTATATAGTTAAGTCGGGTATTTGTGATGTTGTGACTATCTTTGGCTCTTCTATAACTAATGAGAATCCACACGATTATGATGTGAATCTTTTTGTTTATGAAAGGTTTATGCCTGATAAGTTTTATGAACTTGTTGCAATAATGCGGGAAATAGAAGAAAAGTACTTTGATGTGTCTTGTGGTTTTGGACCAAGACAAGGGAGGAAAAAGAGAGCGAAATATAATCTTTCTCTATTTTTTAGCAGCCCCCTATCTTTGAAGTATGATACATTAGTTTATATTGGAATAATGAATAATCATGTTAAACTTTATGGGCGCAAGGATCCATTTAAGAATATTAAACTTCCCGATAAAGATTATCTTGCGAATGAGCTTGCATTTGCAATTCTTCGGAAGAAAAGTAATCCATATAATGTAATGAAATATCTTATTAGAAGTGCTCTTTTGTATTGCGGGAAGTATATTAGAGATAATGATGAAATGGTTTTGTTCTTTGAGAATGAATTTAGTTATATTCTTCCTGAAAATCTAAGAAAATTATTTGAAAATGAAGAGTATAGGGATGAGAAACAGTCTGACGAATTATATAAATTATATAAATTAATTATTAAAAGAATTGGAATTAAGGAGGTTGAATATGCCCCTTTAAGTGAGGAATTTGAACTACTTAATAAGCTTTATTTTTCATTCGGAAATTATTGGAGAGATAATAAAATTGATAAGATAAATGTTTTAGTGGAAGACTATCAGAGGATTTTTGAAAAAGAAGTGAAGAAAAGTTAATTGTTTAAATTTAGATTATAACCTATTTTTATCCTAAATTGGGTCGTGTTGCAATTGTCTAGGTTGAGAAATGAAGAAAGCTGAAGGTGTTAGATTTGAGGCGATTAAAATGCAAAGTTTTATAAAACCACTAAACTTATAGATATTTATAAGTTTAGTAACTAAAATGGCACCTAAAATACCTTTAAACTTAAGATTGAGAAAAAAAACTGAAAAAGATATAGCTTATGCTCAAGATTTAGTTGTCAAAGAACTTTACAAATTCTTTCCCGATGCAATAATTCATGGCGGGACTGCAATATGGAGGTGCTATCAAGGGAACAGATTTTCAGAGGATGTCGATGTCTACATTGCAAGAAATTTGGATAATATTAAAGAGTTTTTTAAGTCTTTAGAAAATGTCGGATTCAAAATAAATAAAAAAAGAGTGAAAGAAAATTCTATTTATTCCGAATTAGATCTTAATGGAACTTCGGCAAGATTTGAGGCGACTTTTCAGGTCAAAAAACCATATTTGAAAAAGTATGAGACTTCAGAGGGGTTTTTTATTAATGTTAATACTTTAAGCCCCGAAGAATTAGTATTAGAAAAAGTTGAAACTTATTTAAAAAGATTAAAAATTAGGGATCTTTATGATATCGGCTTTTTGCTTATGCATGTTGAAAACATAGAAGTTGTTGGTGGCGCCTTAAGAAAATTAATTAATAATTATAAGGAACCCTTAGACGAAAAAAACTTGGCGGCGATAATTCTTGTTGGGGTTGTTCCAAGTGCTGAACAAATTCTTGTGGAGATAAAAAGATGGGTAAAATAAAATATATTTCCAATGCAAGGAAGTTCTTTGCAGAAAGTCCTGTTGTGGATATTGGCTCTTTAAAGAAATTTGTAGAAAAGAGAAACAAGAAATATATTTATTTGATGATTAATAATTTATTGAAGAAAAAAGAGATTAAAAAACTAACAAAAGGATTTTATACAATACATGACGATCCTTCTTTGATTGTTTTTTGCTTTAAGCCATCTTATTTGGGGCTTCAAAATGCAACGAGCTTTCATAATTTATGGGAGCAAGAAACCAATCCAATTGTTGTTACAGTGAGAAATGTAAGGGGAGGGTTAAGAAAGGTCCTAGACAGGAACGTAGTTATTAAAAAGATAAACAAGAAATACCTCTTCGGGTTTGAATATTACAAGGACGGAGATTTTTATTTCCCTTATTCGGATATTGAGAAGACTTTTATCGACATGGTTTATTTCAGGCAGCCATTGGATAAGGAAGTTGTTTTTGAATTTAAGAAGAGGATTGATAGGAAGAAATTGGGGGGGTATTTGAGAAGGTATTCTGTGAGGTTTAGGGGGAAGGTTGAGGGCTTGTTAAGGTGATTCATATACATTAATATTTCCTGATAATCTATTGACTTTGTATCTTTCTGTTTCTTCTGTTCTTGTTGGATCGTGGCCTAATTGTTTTGGTCTTGTAATATGAATTTATTCTTGATGCTAAATATGTTCCTAAAATTATTATGAATAGACCGAGAATTATATATGTTGGTCTTAGGCTTTTTGCTTGTGCTAGAACGCCGATTATTAATATAAATATTCCTTTGAAAGCACTTTGGAAGAAACTTGAGACTGAAAGAATTGTAGCTCTTTTTTCTGAGGAAATCAGTTTGTTTTGCAAATCTTCTAAGGTTATGAGACTTATTCCTGCAATTATAGATTCTAGAAAGACGAATAAAATAGATAATGGTGTGAAAAATGTTCCCATGAGTATATAAGACAATCCAAGAGTAATCGGAATTAAAATTAAAGATAACTTTAATCCAAGAAATCTTTCTAATCTTTTAATATTGAAACTTGAGATTCCTGCTATAAAAAACATTGCTGAATAAACTAAACTAATTGATGCTATTTTTATCCCTACTTGATTTGCATAAATCTGGTGGAATCTAAAAAATCCATTTATTATAGCAACTACAATTATTGTATAGCTAAAAATAATAAATAGTATTTTTTTGGAAAGAATTTCTTTTGTTGATTCTATGAAGTGGTTTAGCGAAGTTCCAAGTTTTTTTGAGTGTACTTTTGGCTCTTTTAGCGTCAAGATTATTAATGTTGATATAGTTGCTAAAAATGTGACGATAATAAAAACTGGCTTGAAATTTATTTTTGATGATAACCCTAAGAATAGCAGTGCAGTGGCCCCAGAAAATAATCCAATTCCTTGATGCTTTCCAAGAAATTCTTTGAATTGATTTTCTTTTTTTAATTGTTTTAATGAATCGTAGATAATTGCAGTGTCTGCTCCGCTGTTAATTGCTATTGCTGACCCAAGAAATAAAGATGCAAGGAATACTTCGTAGAATGAATTTGCAAATATCAAAGTTAAAGAGAAAAGAATTGTTAAAATTCCTCCAATAACTAAGGTTTTTTTCCTTCCAATTTTATCAGCCATTACTCCTGTAGGTACTTCCAATAAGAATGTTGTGAAGAAGGATACTGATGCTATAATTCCTATTTGGGCTAAATTAAGACCTATAGAGTTGTAGAAAAGATATATTATTGGGATCCATAAAAGCGAGGCATCTTGAAATGCTCTTATTATGAGAAATTTTGGAAGGTTTGATTTAATGTTTTTTGTTGTAGGTTTCATTTTAATTGTTAAATTCTTCAATTGGCTTTTTTTCTTTTATTGTTATAATATATGTGCTTATAAGAATCATGGCTCCTCCAATTATTGTGAATGTTGTTGGAATTTCTTTAAAGACTATCCATGCGAAGATAACGGCGAAGACAATATCTAACATTATTATTACACTTCCTTTTTGAGCTTTAATTTTACTAAATCCTTTGTAGATTAGAATAAAAGGAACTGCGGTGAAAAGAGAACCGAGCAAGAGGATTATGCCTATGTCAAAAGTAGAAAATTTAGGCAAGTTAATAAATAAGAGCGGGGTTACAAATGGGATTGCGATTAAGTTTTGCCAAAAAGTTAAAGAGACTTTATCATATTTTTTGAAAGTTTTTGATAGTGTGTAGACCATGCCCATGCCTATTCCAGTTCCTAATCCTGCTAAAGAGCCAATAAAACTTTCTTTAAGAAAAAAGTTTTGAGGAGAAACTACAAAAATAAGGCCTATGAATGCTATTAGAAGAGCAAAGGCTGTTCTTTTTGTTATTTTTTCTTTTAAAATAAAATAGGAGAAAACGACAATCCATATTGAGCTTGAGTATTGAAGGAGGACTGCTGAGGCGATTGTCAAGTATTGGATTGCCAAGAAAAGACCAAGAATTATGAAGCCGTGTATTGCTCCAAAAAATATTAGTTTCTTTTTTTCATATCTGAAGGGAGTTAGAGATATTTTTTTAGATATTACTATAAAAATAAATACTGAGATAGTTGCAACCAACACTCTGAAGAATGAAAGGTTGTAGGGTCCAAGATTGTTTCCAAATCGGACTATGATTGGCATTAAACCAAATAATAATGATGCAAAGAATACTTCAATAAAGCCGATTGTTTCTTTTTCCATTTTACTTCTTTAATAAGGTTAAATCTCTATGGGTTTTATTTCTTGTCATTTTTTAAAGTTGTCAATTCTTTTATCTATATCTTCAATTACTTCTTCGGCTTTTTCGTTTGCCCCTGATTCGAGAAGTACTTGAGTAAATCCAATGTCTCTTGAGATTCTGAAAAATTCCACTAGTTTTTCATTTATTTCACCATATCCTTCTTTTAATGAGTTTAATAATTCTGAATTGTTGAAGAATCCCTGTCTGTGTAATTTTATAAAATCATACTCTGGGTGTTCCGGTTCCGCAAATTCAACATCTATGACTCCAGTTATTTCATATTCTCCATTTATTTTTTCTACGAATAAATGTCCGAGATGCATGTCTCCGTGAATTAATGTGGGTTGATCTTTGTAATCGTATAATTCTTTGTTTTCTATTATGAATTTTGTCCACCTTGCTATTTTTTTATGGTCTAAGTGCTCAAAGCCAATTAGTCTTGCAAAATCCTTTAGAGTCCTTATTAAAAATTCTCTAATGTATTGATTATGGGGTTTTTTATCTCCATCTGTTTTGAATTGAAATGATTTATCTGTATCGATCTCTCCGTTTTCTTCTAATCTGCCGAATTTTCCTAATTTTATTGAATGAATTTTTTTTATTAGTTTTCCTATTTTCTTAGCAATAATTTTCTTTTCTTCTGATGAGAGATTATCCCAAATTTTGTCCAATCTTGTGCCTTTCAACTTTTCCAGAGTCATATAATCATGTTCATTTTCAGATTCATTTTTATAAAATGAGTAGACTCTTGGAACAGGAATTCCTGCCTCTGCTAATTTTTTTAAAACCCAAACTTCTTTTCTCAAATCCCATTTCTTTTTTTGAGAAAGGTTTGAGAATCTAATTAGGACTGAAAAAGGTTCTTTGTTTATTTCTGCTAAATACATCGGGTGAGAAAATCCTCCTTCTGTTTCTTTAATTTCAAGGACTTTTGCGTTGTATTCTTTTTCTAAGATTTCTTTTGCTTTATCTTTCATTTTCTCCTCTTATGATTTCTGGAATTTCAGACAAAGAAGAAATTACCCTATAGGTTGCTACTTCTTCTGGGATTGTTAAGCCATCTCTGTTTACATATAATCCCTTACTTGGAACAAAAAGCATTGTTTCAACTGGTTGGGATACCTTTACATCCTCTGCTTTGTCTCCTATGAAGTAAGCCCTTCTTAGGTTGGTGGGACCTAATTGTCTGATTAGTTGTAATGCTTCCTGAAATTTTGATTCTGCTTTTACATCAGTTATTGCAACTCTGTCCCCAAAGTATCTTTGAAGACCGAAATGATTTATTTTTGCTCTTGTGTATTCTTCGTTTGATCGCGTTAATAGTCCTAATTGAACACCTTCAGATTGAAGTCTATCAAGGGTTTCATAAGTTTCTGGAAATAGAGGTGCTTCTCCATCTCTTAATGATTCTTCCCATGATTTTCTTTGTTTGAAGGATCTATTAAAATTTTCTTCACTTATTCCATATGAATTAGCCAGCTCATACCAGTTTTTTGTAGCTGCTTCTTCTGGAGTAATTGAGATGCCAATTCTTTGCATGGCATTTGCTACGTCTGCTTCCAATTTTCTCCCTGAATCTATTAGAGTTTTATCCATATCAAAGATGGCTACTAAACTCCTATTATTTTTTCTTGTCATTTTATTTTACTACTTTATAGTAATTTTTACTAAAATAAGTATTTAAGTTTATGCCACCCTATATAGGGTGGTGATAGGAAGAGTTAAAAATGCTGGATTTTATGTTTAGAGATGGATTTAATTGAAGGATATGAAGAATTAGGTTTAACTAAGAACGAGAGTAGGGCTTACGAAACTTTGGTTCAATTTGGAGCTTTAAGTGCAGGGGATGTAAGTAAAAGGAGTGGTGTGCCATATAGTCGAATTTATGATGTCTTGGATTCCTTAGTTCATAAGGGAATTGTTAGTGTTGTGCCTGAGAAGACTAAGAAGTTTGTTGCGAGTAATCCAGAGAATTTCTTTAAATTAATTAATGAGAAGGAAGAGAAATTAAAGAAAATTAAAGAGCATATAGAAAAAATGAAAGATTTTTACGAGGATACTTATAAAAATCCTGTTGAGGTGGTTTTAGGTAAAAGAGGTTTTCATAAAATTGTCGGTGAAATGCCTCATTCTAAGAAATATAGTTATACTGTTAAGTGGTCTTCAGAAGTCAGACCTGAATGGATTGGAGATACTGAAAGGGCTTTGAAAAGAGGGGTTGATTTAAAGACTCTTGTTAGATATGATGAAGAAACAAAAAAGAATGTACTAAGCTGGCTTAAGGTAAATAAAAATTATAGGAAGATAGAGAATGATGGAATTGCAATGTCTATTATTGATGGAGAGCAGACGATGATTTCTCTGATAAAATCTAATGTGACTTTATTAATTAAAGATAAGGCGTTTTCTAAATTGATGAGCAAGTTGTTTATTGAGACTTATAAAAATTCTGAGAGGATAAAAAAATAAAAAAATAAAATTTGTGGATGCGTTGATTTATCTCTTTTTTTTCTTAGCTACTTTCTTTTTCTTAGCTGGGGCTCTTTTAGCTTTTGCTTTTTTTGCCATAGGAAAGTCACCTCTTTTCTTTAATTTTATTATAAAGCATTTAGAGTTTATTAACTTTTCTTTAATCTTAAAATAGGAATAATTGATTAAATTTGGCTTATTGCAATTTAATTTGATTTTATAGAGGGTAAAATTGTTTTTGAAATGTGGTATTTGATTTTTAGGTTATTGATGATAATTTTTTATATATGATGTATGAATTTGTGTAGCTACAACATTTAAGAGTGTGCTGGGCTGGAAGATATATAGCAGAAGACAAAATATAGATAATTCTGATAATTGGAACACTATTTGTCCAGAATTCTCTATCTGTACAATTCTGAAAACAATTGTGCTAATCAACAGAATTGTCCATATTTTGAACAGTTTTTTGTTCTTCC
>JAUYJY010000063.1 GCA_030699205.1 Candidatus Pacearchaeota archaeon | reverse complement strand
TGGAACACTATTTGTCCAGAATTCTCTATCTGTATAATTCTGAAAACAATTGTGCTAATCAACAGAATTGTCCATATTTTGAACAGTTTTTTGTTCTTCCGCTAATAGTCTAAGACAAATACCTTTCAATTATAAATGTCTTAGACTATAGAACCAAGTCAAGTTATGATGTTAAACGTCGTATGGCGATAACTTTTGTTTGTCTAATGTTATTTTAGAGTTTTTATCCACAAGACAAGACCTTTGAGTATTAAGGAAAAATAAATGTAATATTGGATTGGGAAGAATTTAATGGAATTTTATTCCATTGGTGTTCCTGAAAATCCGCTTCTTCCAGGCATTTGTCCTCCAAGATCTGCGGGGAGACCTGTGAAACTTCCTCCATAAACTGAATGATGTATTTCTGGATTTATAGGACCCAATCCCGAAAAATAATTTCCGTAAGTTGAAACTGCTTGATTCCAATATGGGGAAGGCCCTGTTGAATAAAATGGTGCACCAAATCCTTCAAACGCGGCTGGAATTGCTGTTCCGGGACCCATCCCTAACCCTCCCTGTCTTGAAAACCAATCTCCTGTTTCTATAATTTTTTTTGCTTTTCTAAAATTTTCATCCAATGCCATTATTTCTGCTATTGGAACATTACCCATCCCTGGAGGGAGTTCTGAATCTTCAAATCCAAGATTGTCCGCAATGTGTACGTGTTTAACAAATGGGGCAATTGTTCTTGCTTCTCCGATGACATCTTTCTTATCATACCCCCATTTTCTTATGCTATTTATGTGTCCTACGTCCCATGTTGCCCCTATTAATTTCTCTGCCTGTGATTTTGCTTCTGATTTTGAGACCCCTGTTTCAATTGCTCTTTGGATAAATTTTTCCCTTGATTTTTCAACAACGGCGCGGATTTCATCCGCCCTTGTTAAACCCGTAAGCCCTGCAGGTGGATTTTCAACCGCAATTATCGGTGCATTGCTTCCAAATTTTTTGTATCCGTGCAAGGCAGTATTTGCAAAAGAATCTGAAGCTTTATCCACTGCAAATTCTTCTAATGGCCTGAAAATTTTTGGACTCATCGGCTCAAGAATTGAAACTCCATGATTTATCAGTTGTTGCATTCCAAGAATTCCTCCCCTTTTCTTATCCATAACATCCACATAAGTATTTCTGTATTCGTCTAAAATCTTAATCTGTTCTTTATTATCGTCAACCTTTGCGTTGTGATATGCAAGATTGTAAGACTCTTTTAACTTTAGAAACGCATCCTTCATAAAAGTATTCGCACTTGATAAAACCGGTGCGATTTCTTGCTGAAACTTTATTGGAAGATTTGGGTCTATTTTTCTTAATTTATCCATTTCAGAAAGATACAGTTCTTCATATTCTTTATTTTGGTAAGCTAATTGCCCTATATGATGAAGGGCTAATAACTGATTTATTTCTTCTGGTTTTGCCTGTCCCGGATTTAATGCTTTTTCAACTTCATTTCTTGCAATTCTGCTTATTTCTGCTACTTTCTGCAAATCATCCGTCCATTGCGTATTGTTTAAGCTTGCTAATTGCTGTTCTGCAGTTCTTTCATAAATTTTATCAAGATAGTCTGCGGGGGAAAGAGGCATTTCATTAACTTGTCCCGTTCTTTCATTAAAAATTGCAAGTTTTGTTGTTTGAATTGTTCCGTCTGGTTTTTTTATTCTTTTCCTTACTTCTGGAAGACCGTTTGATGCGTGAAATGTAACCACAACATTCCCCTTCGGATTTATCTGGTGTGCTAATTCAATTGCAGATTTCATTTGTCCTTCAACTTCAAGTCTTTGGTCTTTTGACCAATTTCCTCTTCCTGAATATCCCGTTGGTTCTACGAGTGGGCCGTGAAATGTTAAATCAACGCCGGTTAGTTTTCTAAGCCGGTCTATTTCTTTCCAATGCTGTTTTGGAATTGTTGCAAGATGCTTTAGAGGTGCTCCCCCGAGTATACTTAGTCCGGAGACCTCTATTGTTTTTGCACCCGTAGAAATTTTATCTGAAACTTTTTTCAGTTGATTTGCAGTTGTCGGGTCTGTTGGAAATCCGATTCCGGAAACAGAATTTCTGTAACCTACAAAAGTTCCATATTCTGAACTTAAACTCTCTCCTCCACCGGCATAAAAATTCTCGTAACTTGCCATTTTATTATCTTTTTATTATAGTCAAAGACTTTGGAAATTGAGCAGGTTTTGTATTTGACTATTAGGGTAAGACATACTATTTGCTCAATTAATTACGTCTTGTACTATATATTAATGCTTAATGTTTATTTAAATTATGTGATTAGCTATAAATGTTTTCATTATTCTTTGTTTATTTATTCCTCAAACCATTTAGTTTTAGTAAAAATTAAGATGCGATGTTTTTCATCCTTTATTCTTCCTTTGAAAATTGATAGTATAGCAGAAGACAAAATATATAGCAGAAGACAAAATATTTTGAACAGTTTTTTGTTCTTCCGCTAATAGTCTAAGACAAATACAGTTCAATTATAAATGTCTTAGACTATAGATAATTCTGATAATTGGAACACTATTTGTCCAGAATTCTCTATCTGTACAATTCTGAAAACAATTGTGCTAATCAACAGAATTGTCCATATTTTGAACAGTTTTTTGTTCTTCCGCTAATAGTTTAAGACAAATACCTTTCA
>JAUYJY010000059.1 GCA_030699205.1 Candidatus Pacearchaeota archaeon | reverse complement strand
ACAGCATTTGCTTTCGGTACTTGACTACAAAAACCATGTGGTAACGTATTCTGTAAGTAGAATGACCAGCATGTTCAACATCCATCTAAAAGACTTGTTCAACTTTTACTTAAGCTTTTACCCAACCGATGCAGAGCATCGGGGTATAGGATAAAATGAAAGTTTTGGATTGATAGAATCTAATCGAGGAAAATTCAGAGGTTCTACACCTTTTCTTTCAATGTTAGTTGATGAAATGCTTGCACCTTCTGCTGGCGTTGCACAACTTATAGACTTAAGCGACCCGCGTGTTTTTAGGCAAGTTAAATATAGTCATTATACTGATACTCCTGCATTTGTTTTACTTGGAACGGGCAGAGGTTATCGTGGAGCGGGCAGAGGTTATGAAAGAAGTCTTCCTATTTTTGGAGAACTTGCAGACCGTGTTGGCGATTTGAGGACGCCAGTATTAGTTACAGGACTTAAAGTGGATCCATGGATGGAAGATGAAAAAGGATATGGCTTGCGTGTCGTTCCTACTGTAGCTTTCCAAGCTCAGGCAGATGATAGACTTAGCCCTAAATGGAATGGATATAACTTCGATAAGGCAGATGAAAAAGGATTTCCTCTTAATTTGGATAGGGAGAAAGGAAGTCGCACATGGCATACTTCTGATAGAAACCTTTCGGGGTTGTGTCTGAACAGGAGTCTCAGGGTCGGCTCGTACGACGAGGATATCGCTAACTCGGACGAGGACGGTCGGGTAGTAGTCGTTTCCCGCGGAGCGGGTGTGCTCGAGATGAAGGGAATATTGCAGACCGAAGGTTTATAGAAGTTTACTTTAAATCTGATGTTTATTAATCGTGGGGGCGTTTAACTTGAAGTTAAAGAAACCAAAGAAGTTTATTTTTTAAATATCTTATCATGATGGTCGTAATCTAAAAGTCTAACAATCTTCTCGGCTTCTAAAATTTCGTAAGTAAGAACAAAACTTTTTCCGACATGGACTCTCCTTATTCCAGCCATTTTATTTCTCAGGGGTTTAAATTGATAGGGATTTTCCAGAATGCCGTTTATTTTATTGTTTATTATTTCTAATGACTTTTTATCTTTTTTAGATAATTTATGAAAAATCCTATCCAAATTTTCAGGTATTTCTAATTCATAGTCCATATCTCTTAGAAAAATCACCAACTCTAATAAACTTTCCTCTTCTTATTTCCTCTAACTTTTGCAAATATTCTTCTCTAACTTCTTTCTTTTCATCTACTCTTGATTTCATAAAAATTTCAATTTGCTTGCTCATACTAATCCCATTATCTCTGCAAAATTGCAAGAACTTCTTGTAAACTGCTAAATCAACATTAAATGTTTTAACTACCATATTATATAATATTATATAGGATTATATAAAGATTTTGGTCTGCACTTTTAGGCATGTTGTTTCATTCAACCTTAACAGTTTACATTTGTTCTTCTAAGTGGAGGATAATTAAGATGGATATTTCTCAAGGCAAGGATATATTTTTATTATTCAATAGGATACTATTATTGAGGCTAAATATAGAAGAGAGATGGATGAAAAGCAAAAAGCATTTTTCGACGGCATCAAGGTTAAAAATAAAATTATTGCTAATGGGTTTGATTTTTTTGAATCGGTGAATTCATAGAAATTCACTTATTTTCTTTTGTTTACTTTGGTTGTTTAGCAAATAAGACTTTTGTGTGTAATTTGATACTGGCTGCTTAAGGCGGGTTTGAATGTCATCGAGGGCTTCTTGTAATGTATTAAATGTATTTGGTTTTTTGGAGAATGCTTCCCTTGATATTTCTCTTAGTATTCCAACTCCAAGTGGTGCGTAGTATTGTGGGCGAATTTCTCTGATTACTAAACAAGATGCTTGTCTTTTTATTTTTTCTAAATATTCTGTTAATGCAAGGCGATTTGCATAGTAAGCACCTGTTACTGAATCTGCGTATTTTTTTCTTGCAAAGAATGTTTCTGAATCCTGCCAACTAGGGAAACCAAGGTTTCTTTCAGGGCACATTCCTTTTTCAAGTCCGTAATTTTTGATAGATATTTCAATTACTTCAAAAGAATATTTATCTGGGAGCAAGAGAAAATTATAATAGTTACCTATATAATCTGCGGAAAAGACTTGGAATTCTGATATTTCTGGAAGAAGTTTTATTTTTTTTAGTTTTTCTTTTGATATTGTGTCATCTACTGCAGTTATAGACCATCTTGTTGGGACAAGTTTTCTGTTTTTTTTCAGGCCAAGAAGTCCAGCGGAAAGGACTTTTTGTATTGTTGAAACAGGTATTTTAAATTTGTGCAATTCAAGAATTGCGTTGGAGGATTTTACTTCAATGTCATTTACCAAGTAATCTACTTTTGGTTTTACGGGAGCGTTTTCATCCAATTTTGCAGATTGTAATTCTGCGGCTTTTGGGATTATTGGAGTTCTTGTTTCTTTCTCAAGGTTTTTAGTTATTGGTTTTTTTAGGAAGAAAGAAGCAGACACGGATTTATGCGTCATTGCTATTTCTGACATTGTTGAGAGGAATTTAGTATTTAGTTTTTTTATATTGCTTTGAGTTCTGCCGTAGATTAATCTATTTCTGAATTTTAGGATATCTGAAATAGGAATTTTGTTTTTATGCCATAATTCTGAAGAGGATAAGATTTCTGTGTTTCCATGTTCTTGCGGAGATAGGATCCCAGTATAAACATTTGGATAATTCCATTTTCCTACAAAAATTTCTGGAGGGGTTGAGCCCGAAAAATTTTTTATATTTATAGTTTTTCCAAGAAAGAAAGAATGTTTATCGCAAGATTCTTTTCCGCAGGTTTTGCATAGTTTAGGCATTGATAAATAAATCAATGAGGGTTTTTAGAAATTATTGCAATAGATTAACCCTTAAGGTCTGAGATGCCAAGAAGAATGAATAAAGAACCTATCATTACAATTACCCAGAATAGTCCGCCTTTAAAGAATTCTCCTGCTGCACTCCAAAAGTTCCAATTTCCCCAGTTTTGGGAGTAGTATGCAATCAAAATTGCACCTATCACTAAGATTAAACCTATTAAAAGTTCGCTCCATTTTTCCATAGTATCTTCAGAAAATTACCATTTATAAATATTATTGTAATTTCTCGGCAGTTTTAAAAAGCTTGTTTCTTGGACTATGTAATGTTGACAGAGAAGCAAATCTTAAGTGCAAGAGAACATTTAGAAAGGGCACAAAATCCTGTGTTTTTTTATGATAATGATGTAGACGGGCTTTGCAGTTATGTTTTGCTTAGAAGATTTTTAGGACGTGGAAAAGGAGTTGCGGTTAAATCTCACCCATTTGTTGACAGATTATATGCAAAGAAAGCACAGGAACTTAACGCAGATTATGCTGTTGTTTTGGACAGGCATGATTTGGGAAGAGAGTTTGTTGAAGAAATGGAAAGATTACAAATTCCAATTATCTGGATAGACCATCACGATGTTGAGACGGAAGATTATAGTTATGAGGATTTATTTGTTTTTAATCCTACAAGAAATAAAGGGAAGAAGAAAAGTGCCGAACCTACAACTTATTTATCATATGTGATAACTAATAGGTCTGAAGATATGTGGGTTGCTCTTATCGGATGTATTGCCGATAATTATCTTCCGGAATTTGTTGATTCATTTGCAGAAAGATATCCAGAATATTGGAGTAAAAGTGTTGAAAAAGCTTTTGATGCTTATTATGGAACTGCGACTGGAAGACTTGTTAAGGCATTAAGTTTTGGGATAAAAGATTCAATAACACATGTAATTCAATTGCAGAATTTACTTATCTCCTGCAAGAGTCCGGGAGATTTAGAAATAGAGTTAGAATCTTCAAAACCATTTGGAAAGAAATATAAAGAAGTTTTAAAAAAATATAATTTATTGATGGATAGGGCAAAGAAAGAAATTGGAGAAAAGGTTTTATTTTTTAGTTATTCGGGGGATTTAAGCATTAGTTCCGATTTGTCTAATGAGCTTTGTTATTTATACCCTGATAAAACAATTGTTGTTGCCTTTAGTGCAGGACCATTTACAAATATATCTCTAAGGGGGGATAATGTTAAGCAAATATTGGAAGAAGTTATTTCTGATTTTTCTAATGCTAATGGAGGGGGGCATAGAAATGCGGTGGGTGCAAGAATAGAAACAAAGGATTTAGCAAAATTTAAAAAAGGAGTAGAGGATAGGGTTTGAAATGGAATCGAAATTAGAAACTATCTCTGAATTAAAGATAGAAGTTTTTGGAAGAGTGCAGGGAGTTATGTTCCGAAATTTTGTTAAAGAAAATGCGGATAAACTTGGAGTTAAGGGTTTTGTAATAAATAAAGATGAAGGTAGTGTTTTAATAATTTGTCAGGGGAGAAGGGAAGTTTTGGAAGATTTTTTAAAAGTTATTTCTGCAGGGAGTCAGTTAAGCAGTGTTGAAGGCGTTTCATATTTTTGGAAAAAGAAGGAAAGAGATTATGAGAATTTTATAATTGCTCTGGATAAAGGTCTTATTGAGGATCAGAAATCAAGTTTTTTAAATTTGGGAAGAAAGATTTTGGGGATAAAAGGAAAAATACCAAAACATGTAGCAATTATTCCTGACGGAAATAGGAGGTGGGCGAGAGCAAGAGGAATGGAGGGAATTAGGGGTCATAGGATTGCTGCTACCGGAGAAAATTTTAAAAGTTTGTTGGAAGAGGCAAAGAATTTAGGAATTAATTATTTGACTTTTTGGACTTTTTCTACAGAGAATTGGAATAGGAGTAAGAAGGAAATTGATAATTTGTTTAGATTATTTTTAGATGTTATAAAAGATTTTAAAGAAGAGTCAGTCAAGAAAGAAATTAGGTTTAGGCATTTTGGAAGGAAGGACAGATTACCTGAAAAATTAGTGAAGGCAATTGATGATTTAGAAAAAAGCACGGAGAAGTTTGATAAATTAAATGTTCAAATCTGTTTGGATTACGGCGGAAGAGATGAGATTGTGAGGGCATTGAATAAGGCAATTAGGGCGGGAGTGCAGGAAATAAAAGAAGATGATTTTGTTAATTATCTTGATAGTTCTGGAATTCCAGATCCAGATTTAATAATAAGGACTTCCGGAGAAAAAAGAATGAGTGGTTTTATGAGTTTCCAGAGTGCATATAGTGAGTTTTATTTTACCGACGTGCATTTTCCAGATTTTAATGCAGAGGAATTAAGAAATGCCGTGCAGGATTTTTCTAACCGAAGGAGAAATTTTGGGGGGAACTAACGGGCCTACGAGGAATCGAAATACAACTTTTTTAGGAAAAAAGTTCTATGAGTCAAAAAAACTAAGATAGCACTTGTAAACAAGTCTAATGGGCCTACGAGGAATCGAACCTCGATCTAGGGATCCGAAGTCCCTTATTCTAATCCATTAAACTATAGGCCCTTAGAATGAGTGTAAACTTGGGCTATTAAAATTATTGGTTTGAGAAAGGTTACCAGTAAGTTTTAATAAGTTCATTTTTTGTCTTTGTGTATGGGGGGCAGGTTTTTTAGATTGTTCGTGGTTGGTTTGGTATCTTTTGTTTTTGTTTTTACATTAAATAGGTTTCCCAAGGTTTATTATCCTGAAGCTTTTCAAGGTTCTGGACTTCCTTTTGGGTGGGGTTATGTTTTCTCTTACCATTTTATTTTTAGCTTATTTGTATTTGTTTTCTTGTTTGGAGTGCCTTTAATTTACATGCTTATTAAGAGAAATTCTGCTAAGAGGTTTTGGGTATTATTTTGGTTTGCTTTTCTTGGACTTTTTTTAATGATTATTGCTGGCAATATTATGACGGAGGTTTGTCCTAATCCGGAGGTTATTTTTAGAGGTACAAGCGTTCCTGCGATTACTGGATCGGGGGAACCAAGCCCAGATATGTATGTTGGGATGACTCCTTCATTACAGATACAGCAATGCTATCAGATATTTTACGTGTTTAAACAAGGAGGTATACTTCCTAATTGGGTATCTCTATTTGTTCTGAATTTTCTATCAGTAGCTTTTATTGCTTTTGCTTTTTATAAGGTAGATAATTCTAGGATTAACAAGAAAAAGAGATAACATAACTTTTAATAATAAGGTTTTCCAAGGATTTTTATGGTTGGAGATGAAAGAGATAACAAAGGAATAGTTGCAAGGAAGAACGAAAATTTTTCAGAGTGGTTTACAGAAGTTGTGCAGAAGGCAGAGCTTGCAGATATAAGATATAATTTGAAGGGATTTTTGGTGTTTAGGCCTTGGAGTGTTTATTCTATGGAAAAGATGTATTCTTTTTTTGAAAAGAGTTTGCAGAAGAAAGGACATGAGCCACATTTTTTTCCAACATTAATTCCTGAAGAAAATTTTGAGAAGGAAGCCGGACACGTGAAAGGATTTACTCCTGAAGTTTTTTGGGTTACTCATGGAGGGGATAAGAAATTGCCAGAGAAATTGGCTTTAAGACCGACAAGCGAGACTGCTTTTTATCAAATGTTTTCATTGTGGCTTAGAAGTTATAAGGATTTGCCTTTTAAGTCTTATCAAAGAGCACAGGTATTTAGGTATGATACCAAGGCGACGAGGCCTTTTTTAAGAAGCAGGGAATTTCATTGGATTGAAACCCATTGTGCTTTTGCAAACGAGGAAGATGCTTTGAATCAGGTTAAAGAAGATATGAAAACAAGTGAAGAAGTTTTGCATGGTATTTTTTGTCTTCCTTTTATGATGTTTGAAAGGCCGTCGTGGGATAAATTTCCCGGGGCATCAAGGACATTTGCAGCAGATGTTTTGAATCCTGACGGGAAAGTTATACAACAGCCTTCTACGCATATGATTTCTCCAGATTTTTCAAAAGCATTTGATGTTAAATTTAAAGATAAGGATGAAAAAGAAAAATATGCATTTATGACTTGTTATGGTCCTGCAATTTCAAGGATTTTTGCAAGTGTAGTGATAGTTCATGGAGATGATAAGGGGTTAAGATTTCCTTGGGAAATAGCACCCAAACATATTGTTATCGTTCCGATTTCAAATGATTCAGAATTAGTTAAAAAAGCTGAAGAATTGAAAAAGAAAATTTCCGTATTTACTGATGAAGTTGTGATTGATTTAGATGATAGAAAATCTCCAGGGGAGAAATTTAATTATTGGGAGATGAAAGGAATTCCCGTAAGGATTGATTTAGGGAAAAAGGAAGTAAAAGATAAAAAGTTAAGTGTTTTCAGGAGAGATTTGAATAAGAAGGAAGTTATCTTGGAGAAAGATTTAATGAATTATTTAAGGAAAGTTTCTGTTGAATCTGGGGAAAATTTAAAGAGGGAGGCAGATAAATTGTTTAAGGGAAGGATAAGGGATGCAGACACTATTGCAAAAGTCAAATGGGTTTTATCTGAAGGAGGGATTGCGAGGTGTGGTTTTTGTTCTGTTGATGGAGACGGAGAAAAATGTGCGGTGAAAGTTGAGAAAGAAATTGGTGCAGAAGTTAGAGGGACTTTACTTGAAAAGGAAAATGTTTCCGGGAAGTGTGTTTTTTGCGGTAAAAATGCAAAGGAAGTTGTTTATATAGCGAAAGCTTATTAACTTTCGCTGATCATCGTTTTAAGAGGTAAAACATCTGATATTGCGAGGAGTTATTAAATGACTGAATCAAAATTAAATTTTAGTGCAGGGGATTATGTTTTGTTGAGATTGGCTAAGAAGGAAATTGAGGGGAGGATTCTTGAGAGTTATGACAAGGAGATTATTTTAATTAAATTAAAATCCGGATATAATATTGGAATCGCAAGGGAAAATATTTTAGATTTTAAGGTTTTGAAGAAATTTAAAGAGGATGTAAAAAATGAGATTAAAACTTCTTTTGATGACCATAAAAAAACTATAGGGTTGATTGTTACCGGGGGGACAATTGCCTCTAAGCTTGATGCAAAAACAGGGGGAGTAACTGCATTGGCTGGTGTTGATGAGTTTGCGAAGTTTTATCCCAAGTTGTTTGAGAAAGTTAATGTTAAAATGGAGATTCCATTTATGGAACTTTCTGAAAATATGAACTGGAAACATTGGATTAAAATTGCCGAAATCACTAAAAAAATGTTGAATGACAAAGATATTGAAGGGGTAATTATTACGCATGGTTCTGATTTTTTGCATTATACTTCTTCTATTTTGTCATTTTTTTTGAAAGATTTGAATAAACCTGTTGTTTTGACATTTTCGCAAAGGAGCATTGACAGGGCGAGTTCGGATGCGGAGATGAATCTTGATTGTGCAGTTTCTTTTGCGTTGGGTGATTGTGCAGAAGTTGTTATCGTTGGGCATGCTTCTACAAATGATGATTTTTGTTATGCGTTGCAAGGAAATAAAGTGAGGAAGATGCACACTTCAAGAAGAGATACTTTTAAGGCAGTTAATACGAGGGAGATTGCAAAAGTTTTCAGGGACAAGATTGAATTTTTGAGAGAATATAAGCCAAGAAATAACGGTAAAACTGAATTGGATTGCAGTTTTAATGATAAAATTGCGTTGGTAAAATTCTACCCCGGACAGGATGAAGGAATTTTAGATTATTATTTAAAAGAGAAATATAAGGGAATTATCATTGAAATGTCTGGGCTTGGGCATGTTAATATTGGCTGGATTGCAAAGATAAAGAAACTTGTTAAATCTGGATTGTTTGTTTTTGCAGTTTCTCAGACAATTTATGGAAGGTTAAATCCAAAGGTTTATTCTACCGGAAGAGAATTGGAAAAAGCAGGAGTTATTTTTTTAGGGGATATGTTGTCTGAAACCGCTTTTGTTAAACTTGGTTTTGTTTTAGGACATAAAAACTGGAGAAGCAGGGAGAAAGTTAGGGAAAAAATGCTTGGGAATTTTTCCGGAGAGTTTAATGAATTGTTGAGCGAATAAATATTTATAAGCTGTGTATAAAACTAATTCGTGGAGATTTTACCAAAGAAGATTTAGGTCAGGGATATGACGCTGTTTTATCGGGCATTATTATTCACAATGTAACTCATAAAGAAAAGACTTTATTATCTAAATATATTGAAATTTCTCAACAACAAAAAAGTAAAAATAGAATCGCCTTAAGTTCAACACATAAAAAAAATGTTGCTTCTCAAAAAATGCATAAAAGTTTTGGCTTTAAAGAAATTGGAACTTTAAAAGAAATTCATTATGGCGAAGATGAAATCTTCTATACATATTCATTGGATTAACGCCCCTAAAAATAAACTTCTCCGTTCCGCTTCGCTTCACGAGGGAAAATCAAACTTCGTTAAATTCCGATGTTCAACGCAATCGAGAAAAAACTCTAAACTCCTAAAAGGTTGGGGCTTGTTTTACTCTAACACGCATAGACTCTTGCAATGATTCATATTTAATATTAGTGCTTCTTACAAAATTTTTAACTGCTGTTAGACATCTATCTTTAAAATCAGGAGTATGATATTCAGAGCCAAATCTTTCAAACATTTCAAAACTTGCTTGAACATCTTCTGGATTAAATTTAAGTGGCACAAACTCTTCTGTTCCTGCATACAATCTAAAAAATGAGTTATTTGGAAGATATCTACCCATTCTTAATTTTGCAACTTTAAATTCAGGATCAAAAATTTGTATCACAGGCCTAGTAGGAAGTATTGCAAAAAATGGAATTTTTCTTCCACTTACTTTCATTGCAACATGTTGTAATAATGCAAGTTCTATTGATTCAGCAACATTATGTGCTTCAATATAATTCTGTTTATGTGCTGTTCCATTCCTAACTTCATCCTCAGTATATTTAAAACCCAGATTGGTTGCAAATAATCCAAGATATAAACCAATCTCACACTTTTCATGAAATATTACAGAACGACTAGATAAATCAGGTTTATCCCTCATTAGTCTCACTTCTCTTCCCTGATTTGGTTCTCCATCTGATACAGCAAGTTCATGTGTTATTAAATAATCTGTTAGAAGATTATCTAAACCTTTAATTCTTTGAACTTGCCTATAACATTCAAAGTCATTTAATATAGGTTCTAATTCCATTGAAATTGGTTTATTTTTATTCTTTATAAATCTTTCTATCTATGACTACTATTAAGTGACTAAACAATAAGCCACAACCTTAATATTTTGAATAAAGTGTGCTTCGCACTAGATACGAGTTTTTTCTCGACTTCTTCGGATTTTTTCGAAATCCTCGACCCTACTGCGTTCTCCTCGCTTTGCTCGTCGGGGCGTTGAACAGCACTTTAAAGGAAAATCACTCGGCTCGTGATTTTCCCAAATTTTTTTCTCCATCTTGTCACTTCGGATTTTTGTGTGATGCCTCAAAAATTTAATATCCCTTAAGCCCGATTAGTCCGTTTTTTATCTAATCATTATTTTTTATATTCTTTTTTCAATTCTGTTTAATTGACTTTTAATCTCTGAAATTTCTCTTTCCGCTTTTCTATTTACTGCGTAGTCATATTCTGTTCTTAATCTGTCTTTTTTGGCTTCTCTGTTTTGGGACATAAGAATTATCGGGGCTTGTATTGCAGCTAATAGAGAGAGTGCGAGGTTAAGAAGAATGAATGGGAAAGGGTCAAAAGGTTCTTTTCCGTAGTTTAATATGAAAGATACATTGATATAAATCCATAATGCAATTATTACTAAGAAGATTATAATGAATATCCACGAGCCCGCCCATTTTGTTAGGTTGTCGGATGCTTTTTCTCCAAATGTTCGTTTTGCTGAAATATTTGGGTGATTAAGTTTGTTGTTTACGGATTCTTTTATTTCCTGAAATTTTTCTTTTTTATTCATTTCTATTTTTGGATTTTTTAGGATTTAAATCTTGGGGTTGTATGTGTTAATGTAACTTCTTGGGGGTTACATAGCAGAAAGGTTTAAAAGTGGGAGGGGGGGTTATTTAGTATGAAGAAGAAAGAGAATGGCTTGGAAGGATTAGTTAAACGAATAACGAAGCAGATAAATGCAATTTCTGATGGAAGACCTTCCATTTTTTTAGATACTTCTGCAATAATAGATATTGAAACAGAACTAGAGAACTCTCCATGTAGCTCTCCTGATTTTTATAGGAGTTTAGTTAATCAGAATTATCCTTTGTTTGTTTCTAATGAAATTTTCAAAGAAACTAAGGGGCATTATGAAAATCATAGGGTTCACGGTAGGCGTGAAATTTCTGAGAGAACTTTTGATTTTGTCAAAAGAATGAATAAGGCTTATAAATCTCTTTTAAGCAAAACCATTTTTGATCCTGATGTTGATATTGAATTACTAGGATTGAATGTTCATCTTGCAGGAAGAGTTGCATTTGAGAAAGGGCATAAGAAATGTGAAAGAGATGAAATATCATATTGTGATCTGAAGCTTGTTACTTCTGCATTATCTTCAAGATATTTATTAGTTCCAAGTCCAAAGAAATTTGTAGTTGTTAGTGGACTTCCGATAGAAAATCTAAATCATGTTGTTGTATTGAGTGCTGATGAACATGTTCAGGCCACCATTGATCTTTTAAAGATAGGGGTCCAGATGGTTCCCATTATACTGGAATAGACTGGGTGTCTACTAGATAACAAAATGGCAAGTTCAAAAAATGATAATAATGAAAGTTTTGTGAAATATGGAGGGATTGTTCCATTGGATTCGATTTCTGAAGTTGTCAAAGTACTGAAAAATCGGAAGGTAGGAGTTTTTGAAAAGGTAGATGGTGGGAATTGCCAAGTCAGTGTTTCAAATTTTCAAATTAGACTTGGAACAAGGGCTAAATTTTTGAAAGGAAAGAAAACTATTGAGAGAGTTCCTTGGTTTGGAAGATTTGTTGATTGGGCTCATTCAAATCATTCATTATATGCTCTACCTGGAAACCGTATAGTCTTTGGAGAATGGCTTGGAAATCACTCAATTGAATATAATCCAGAGTTTATCGATAAGTTTTTTGTAATTGATGTGTTTGATAGAGATAGCAGAAAATTTATTCCTTATGAAGAAGCCAGGAAGGAAATTATCAGTTTGGGTGTTGAGGGAGTTAATTTTTTAGATGTTTTAAAGTTTGGAAGATTGAGTTTTAAAGATTTTGATTTGATGTTGAACAAAGAGAGAAGTGGATATTATAGCGGACCGAGAGAAGGGTTAGTAATAAAAGATTATCATTCAGATCCTCAAGAGTTTTGGAAGATTTTGCATCCTGATTTTGCTGAGAAACGGGAAGGGGTTTTTGGAGGTTTAAATGTAGATTATTTGACGAGTTTTAGGTTTATGAAGGCTTTTCATCGTTTACTTGATAGGGGGAAGTCTTCAGTTACTCTTACAGGCTTAGTGGATGAAGTTAGAAGGGACATTAGGAAAGAAAGAGGGTTCAATTATACAAGAGAGAAGGTTATTGAATCTTATAAAACTCTTTCAGCTTCTGAAGAAATGGACAAGATTAGAAAGTTTTTTGGAAGATAACTTTTAATAACTACATTCTTTTGATTTAATTATGGATTATAAAAAAATTGGTTTTAAAGCCGGGCTTGAGATACATCAGCAGATTGATACTGGGAAGTTGTTTTCTAATGCACCTTCTTTTTTGAGGAACGATGAGCCGGATTATGTTATTAGGCGGAGAATGCATGCTGTTGCTGGTGAGACTGGGGAGGTTGATGTTGCGGTTATGCATGAAGCTGTTTTGGGAAAAGAGTTTTGCTACGAAGGGTATTGCGATTCTGTTTCTCTTGTTGAGTTGGATGAAGAGCCTCCAAGACCTATAAACGAAGATGCTTTAGATATCGCTTTACAGGTTGCTTTGCTTTTGAATTGTGAGATATATTATACAACACAGGTTATGAGGAAGACGGTTATTGATGGCTCAAATACTTCCGGATTTCAAAGAACTGTTTTGATTGCTCATTCGGGTTTTGTGGAAACTTCTTTTGGGAAGGTGGGGGTTGATAGTGTTTGTCTTGAAGAGGATTCTGCGAGGGTTATTTTAAGAGAAAAAGATAAGGTTGTTTATAGATTGGATAGGTTAGGGATTCCTTTAGTTGAAATTGCTACTGCACCCGATATGAGAAATCCCGAAGAAGTGAAAGAGGTTGCTTTAAAACTTGGAGAGATTTTAAGGGCTTGCAAGGTTAAAAGAGGGATTGGGACAATAAGGCAGGATGTGAATGTTTCTATTGAAGGACATGACAGGGTTGAAATAAAAGGTTTTCAGGAGCCTAAGATGTTTGTTAAAACAATTGATTTGGAGATTGAAAGACAACTGGAAAATATTAAGAAGGGAAATAAAATTGGAGAGGTTAGGAATGCTTTGCCTTCTGGAGAGACGGAGTATTTGAGGCCAATGCCCGGACAGGCGAGGATGTATCCTGAAACTGATTTAGATTTATTAAAAATTTCGAGAGAGAGAGTAAATAAGCTGAAAAAACACCTTCCTAAATTGAGGACTGAACTTACTGGATTGTTAAAGAAGAAGGGGCTGTCTGATGAAATGATTAAATTAGTTTTGTCTAATGGCGAAGTGGTTGATGAATTTCTTGCTTTAATTAAGGTATATAACAAAGATGCTAATTTAGTTGGGAAAATGATTACTCTTTGGAGGACTGAATTTGGAACTAAGATGAGGAAGAGCATGGATGATGTTAGGGATGTTTTATCCGAGAAAGTTTTGGAAAGAATATTAGAGAAGGTTAATTCAGGGAAGTTAGATAAATCAGATGTGAAAATAATTATGGAAAAAATTCTTGATGGGTTAGAATTAGATGATGCTTTAAGGATTGAGAAAGCAGGTGAAAATGAGATTGAAGAAAGAATAAGGGCGATGGTTAAGGGAAAACCGGGATTGAGGGCTAATGCTTATATGGGTTTGGTTATGAAAGAATTTAAAGGAAAGTTAGATGCGAAGAGAGCAATGGAAATAGTTAGGAAAGTTCTGGGGTGATTTTTATGAAGTTTGAGGAAGTTAGGTTTCTAGTTTTGAGAAGGATTTAAAAGTGGGTATTGGTTAAATCGAAGAAAGAGTGTCTTCAAATAGATGAAAAAAATTGCATCGATAACTCCTTTGATTAAAGGCGGTGGGAAGTTAAAGAAAGAGCTTGGACTTTTTAGTGTTACTGTTGCAGGTGTGGGAATTATATTGGGTGCCGGGATTTATGCTTTGATTGGAATCGCTGCGGGAGAGACGGGAAATACAATTTGGTTGAGTTTTTTGATTTCTGCGATTGTTGCTGCATTTACGGGATTGAGTTATGCAGAGCTTAGCAGCATTTTCAAAGGAGATGCAGGGGAATATGATTATATTAATGCGGGATTTGGAAGAAAACTTGCGGGTTTTGTTTCTTTGCTTATTATTTTTACAGGTGTTGTAAGTTCTGCGGCGGTTGCTTTGGGGTTTGCGGGCTATTTATCCTCGCTGATTGCAATCAGGTATTTATTTGCAGGGATTGCAATTGTTATGTTGATGGCTTTTCTTAATTATTGGGGGATTAAAGAAAGCAATAAATTCAACTTAACTGCAACGACTATTGAATTTTTAGGATTGGTGATAATTATTCTTTTGGGAATTAAACATTTTGGAAGTGTTGATTTGTTTGAGATGCCTAACGGATTTTTTGGAGTTTTAAAGACTGGAGCCTTGTTGTTTTTTGCATTTATGGGATTTGAGACAATAGTAAAGTTGAGCGAGGAAGCTAAAAATCCGGAGAAGACAATTCCCAAGGCAATTATTTTATCTGTTGTGATTACTGCAATCTTGTATATCTTAGTTGCTATATCTGCTGTAAGTATTCTGCCTGTTGAACAGATTGCGGGTAGTAAGAGCCCTCTTGCCGATGTAGCAGCTTATTCTTTTGGAGGCACTGCTTTTATTATTCTTGCCATAATTGCTTTATTTTCTACATCAAATACGGTTTTATTAACGATGCTTACAACTTCGAGAATGGTTTATGGAATGGCTGAACGAAAGTTTCTTCCAAAAATATTTTCTAAGATTCATAAGAAAAGAGGGACACCTTATGTTGCTGTTTTTGCTGTTGGTATTGTTACTGTTGCTTTGACATTTTTTGAGGATATTGGTTTTGTTGCTGATTTGACCACTGTATTGTTATTTGCTACTTTTGCACTGATTAATTTAGTTGCAATTGTTTTGAGATATAAGAAAGATGAAAAAAGAGTGTTTAGGATGCCATTGAATATCGGGAAGTTTCCTGTTTTGTCTTTGTTGGGAGTAATTACTTCTCTTATAATGTTGGTATTTAGTGTTATTAATATTCTTTGATTTATGGAATGGATATGCTGAAGTTGATTGAGATAAAATAGTCAAGTTTTTGGAGGACTGGCGTATTAATTTAAATTAAGGTGATTAGTTCAAAAGAGGTGTGATGGATTTATTGGATTTTTTAACTTGACTTCGCCAGTTAATCCTAAATAGCCTAATTCTTATTCAAAACTAATTGTTTGAAAGGAGGTCCATAATTATGAAAGAAAATGTAAGTTTTTCTTTTGGACCCATTGCTTTAATGAATAAGATAGAGAAAAA
>JAUYJY010000058.1 GCA_030699205.1 Candidatus Pacearchaeota archaeon | reverse complement strand
GGACCCGACGGCACGGGAGATACATTCTTTTCTGGCTCTTTTGAAGAACTTAACCTTGAAAGCCAGTATTTACAATATATTTTTTATTTTGAGAGTGAAGATTCTGAATTAAATCCTTACTTAAACAATATAGAAATAGATTATGATATTCTTGCTGTGAATCCAATAGTTGAAATTGCTTTTCCTGGTGAAGAGCAAACATTTGGAACCAATGAAAGTTTGGAATTGAATTTTAGTGTGCAATCAGATGATTTAGATTCTTGTTGGTATACTTTAGACGAAGGACTAAATAATGCGAGCATAGTAAATTGTGAGAATATGACTTTTGATGTTTCAGGAAATGGAGATTATACTCTTGAGGTTTATGCAAATGAAAGCGTTCTTGGACTTGAGGGATATGATGAAGTAAACTTTAGTGTTCTTATCGGTGCTCCTTCAATTTTATTGCATTCTCCAATAAACAGCTATCTGGGATATACACAGAATATTGGATTTAATTATACAGCGACAGATATTGATTTGGACAGCTGTTCTTTATTTGGGAATTTTTCGGGAGAATTTATATTAAATGAGACGCATAGCGATGTAGTTTCAGGAGTGCAGGACACTTTCTTTTTGAATTTAACAGAGGGGACTTATTTGTGGAATGTTTATTGCAATGACACATTAGGAAATGGTGCATTTGATGGAAATAAGACATTTAGCGTAGATGTGACAAATCCTGCGGTGAGCATTTCCGCACCTTTGGGAACTTATAATAATTTAGCGGGAATTCCTTTAGATTTTTCGGTAACTGATGCAAGTCCTGTGAATTGCGTTTATAATGTGAGTTTTGCTTCTTCAGGAGAACAGGTTGTTAAAAATAAAGTAGTTACTAATTGCAGTTCTACAGAATTTAGTGTAGATACTTACTCAAACTATGTTTTAGATTTAAAGATAAATGATTCTGCAGGCAATTCAAATATTTCATCTTCATCTTTTAGTATTGAAGTAGACACAGGCGGGAGTGCTCCACCATCGCAGGGCGGTGGAGGAGGCGGAGGCGGAGGAGGCGGAAGCAGTTCATTTTTGCCTTTAATATATACTATAGAATTTGGAGAAATTGAGAGTTTTAAAATTGGAAGGGGAAAGAGTGAAGCGGTTTTACTAGAAGTTACAAATAAGGGAACGAGATTTTTAAACGAATGCAAACTCCTGCCGCAGGGAGAATCTTCTGAATGGATTTCAAATAAACAATCTGAATCTATAGGTCCCGGACAGAATATAAACTATGTATTTTCATTGAATGTTCCCTTGAATGCAATAGCTAAGAAATATAATTTGGATATTGAAATTAAATGTAAAGAAGCTAATAAAAGCGTTGAATTTAATTTTGAGGTCGTTGTAGGAAATTTTGATGCGGTTATTTTAAGCACTCAAAGAAATGGAAATAAATTAAAGGTTGATTATTCTATTGAAAATCTTGACATCAATGAGAGAGAATTTTTAGTTAATTATATTCTTCTAAACTCAGAGAATTCTGAAATTGTTAAAGGAGAAGCAAATGCAAAGGTGGAAGGAAATGCTAAAAGAAACTTTATATTGGAATTTGAATTGCCTAAAGATTCTATAGGGGACTTTGATTTAGTATTTGATGTTAGTGATGGGAGAAATTCAAATAGATATAATAAAAAAGTTTCGTTAAGTTCTTCCGGCTTAACGGGTCTTGCAATATCGGAAACTAATTTGAATACAATCACCTGGGTGGGATTGGTTATTTTGTTTATGTCCGGAGTTTATTTAACTATAAAATTCCTAAATAAACACCATAAGAAGCATGAGGGAAATGGAAGGAAATTTATTACACTAGATTTAAAAAGTTGATTTGATAATTTTTTAACTTGACTCCGCCTTATTCTGAAAACTAAAAAATGTTTCCCGCGTGGTTTTGACAGTTGAAGTCCTTGGTGGCTTTTTTGAGTTATTTTGATTGAAAAAACGCATAAAAATATACGGAAATTAGTGCGTTTACTCTATAGCGTGAGAAAAAATATCTATTTTAATTTCTCTTTCTTACTTTTCTAAGGACTTCAACAATTGGGTTTTTTTCTTTGGGTTCTTTCCCTGATTCAATTAAATTGAGGTCTTTGTAAAAATTTTCGTTTTTATAATTTGGGGGAAGAATTTGCTTTTTTTGTTTTAAAATCCAGTCAATCTGACTTTTTATGTATCCTTCTTTTAATGGGGGGGAGTTTAGTTTATTCCATTCTCTTGCTCTTGAGTTTATGTATTCTGCCGAGAAATTTAGAGATTTTAGAAAAGTAAGAAGAATAAAAAGTCCTCGTTTTTTACCTTCTTCAAGACCTTTAAGAAGTTTCTTTATTGGCTGGGGAAACATATCTTCAGTAACATCTTTAATATCAATTTTTTTATAATTAGAATATTTCTTCTCAAGACTTTGCTCTTCTTTGCCGTCTTTTTCCATTTTCCATAGGACTGCAGATTCTAAGAGGTCTGACGCTTCTCCTTTTTCTGCATCAGGGTAAAATTCTTTTATTTTTACATTTAATGGATTTGCATCTCTTGGATTAAAAGAAGAAATTTGCTCTTTTGTTAAAACGATGCTTGCAAGTGCCGTCTTTTCGTGCAATGAGTAGGGCATTCTAAATAAATGCCTTGGTGCAACCAAAACAAGGTCTAAAGAAGCTATCTTTTCTGCAGAAATTTCTTCTCTGAATTCTCCCGTTTCTTGCGAGGACCTTGCTTCTTTTGTGTAGGTAACTTTCTTATCTGATTTATATGTTTTATTTAATGAACTGGTTTTGCATTTATCGCAAAAGAAATGTTCTTCTTCGTTTATAACTTCATAAAATCCGGGACAGGTTTCTTCATTGCATCTTAATTTTCTTTTTGTTATTTTATAACTTGGTTTTTGATATAAATTTTCACACCTGTTGCACCTTAAAAAAACAAGGTTCCTTTTTTCTGCTTTTTCTCCGCAATTGGGGCAGGGAATTTCAGTAACATCTTCTTTAGTTAGTTTGGTTCTTTCCTGAAGTGCTTCAAAATTGATGTTTAATTTAGTTATTTCTTTATTATATTCTGCCTTTATTTTATACATAAGATATTCTGAAATTGCTCTTGGCCATTCGGGGAACATTAACTTTGTTTCAACTTCCTGAAAATAATCCGGAAATGCCTTTCCAGGAACGATAATGTGAAAGCCCTTACTTCCTGAGAATTTTAACCCGTAGTTTTTTATTCCCTGTTTTTCCAATTCTTTTATAATCAATTTTGCCGCTATTTTTGAACAATCTAAATAGGGGGAATCTATATCTATTAATAAATCCCATGTCTTTCTTAACAAATCTAAATCTTTTTGAGACATATCAGAGTTTATTTCCAAGGGGTTAATCCATATCTCTTCAGACGCATGAAAAGACGTCGCACCTTTATTCACCAGATTCATTATATCTGAAGGGTATTGAATTGTATCCGGCCTTTTACCGAAGGCCTGCATCATATAACTTGGAACTACCTCTCTGTCTTTTGAGAATTTAAATAAAACATCTCTGACTTGTGGATTTGAATAATAAATCTTTGTTATTGCTCTGACTCTTTTTTCTTTTTCAGACATAAATTTTCCTCCCGATTTTGGGACGACTGACCGATTTATATGGTTTGTTGTTGATTTAAATTGTTGATTAATGATGTATAAATCCTTAAATACAGATTTTATTCTTAACTCAACCCAATATTCTATTTCTCATTACAACAAACCTTAAAAGCTGGAGAGTATGAATTAAATAATGCACTTGAAACTTGACGATCCAAGAATATTTTCCAACCTCATTGGAGTTATCTCAGAGTTAGTTACCGAAGTGAAGATTAGGGTAAATTCTGAAGGGATGAGTTTAACTGCTTTGGACCCTGCGAATGTTGCGATGGTCTATTTTTTTATCCCCCATGATTTATTTTCGGAATTTAAAGTTGAGAAGGAAGAGATTTTAGGAGTTAATTTAGAAAACTTGAAAGCTATAATGAGAAGATGCAAGCTTGGAAGTTCTTTGACTATGCAGAGGTATGACAATCTTTTAAAAATAAATATTAAAGATAAGATTAGAAGAGATTTTACGTTGGCGTTAATTGATGTTGAAGGAGAGGATAAGGAGATGCCTACCTGGGAGTTTAAGAGCGTGATAAAAATGGATGCACAGGATTTTGTTGATGCGATAGAAGATTGTCTTGTCGTTGGTGACGCATGCACTTTTATTGCTGAACCTAATAAGTTCATTATTGAATCAAGCAATTTGAACTCTGCAAGAACTGAATTTTCAAGCGATGAAGTTCAGATATTTTCTGACAGCAGTTCTGCGAGGTTTTCTCTTGAATATTTAAGCAAATTTATTAAAGGTGCTAAGGTCGCAAGCAAGGCGGAAATTAATTTTTCTGATAACCATCCTATGAGAATCAATTTCCCTTCAGGAAAAGTGCTTTTAAGTTTTGTTCTGGCACCAAGAGGGGAACCTGACGATTAGGAGTTATTAGTTTGAAGGGAAAAGGATTCTTAAAAAGATTTAAATATTAAATATTCATAAGATTATTGGTATTAATTGAAAGAGGAATATTAATTTAATTAATCATATGAATATTCATAATAAGAAGATATTAGATTTTGTGAAAAAGAAGAGGGTGGTTACCAGTTCGGAAATTGCTAAGTTTTTGAAAATCTCATGGAATACTGCAGATAAGTATTTGCTTGAATTGGTTTTGGATGGAAAAATTGAAAGAATAAAAAAAGAGGGGGTTAATTTGTGGGTTTTGAAATGAATAATCGCGGACAAATAATGATTTTTGTTGCAATTGCAATAGTTATTGTGGTTGCAATTGGATTGTTTTTCTTAATTGATAAAAAACCTGAGATTTTGAGACAGGGCTCCGATAATCCTGAAAGCTTTATTGACGGCTGTGTGAAAAAGGCGACGTTAAAAGTTATTGATGAAATGCTGCCTCGTGGAGGTTTTGTTAATCCTATAGATTATAAGATTTATGAAAATGAAAAGGTTGCTTATCTTTGCAAGAATATAAGGCACTATGAGCCGTGCGTAAATCAATACCCCCGACTTATTATTAAACTGCAAGAGGAGTTAAATGAAGAAGTAAAAAAAGATGTGGAAGAATGTTTTGCTTCTCTTGATAATGAATTAACAAATAAGAATTATGAAGTTTCCGGAGGGGGCGTTTCTGTTGAAACTACTTTTAGGCCTGAAATTGTTGAAGCTAAAATTAATAGAGATTTTTCAATCATCAAGGGGGATGTTGTGAGAAACTTTGAGAGTTTTAATGTTTTCGTAAAGAGTGATGCTTATAATTTAGTTTATATTGCAAGTGAGATTGTAGACCAAGAGGCTGAATTTTGTCATTTTAGCAATAATGGATTTATGGCACTTTATCCAAGTTATGATATAAGGAAGACACTTTTTGGAGATTCGACAAACATTTATAGTATAATAAATAAAAAAACGGGAGAGAAAATGAATTTAGCGATAAGGGGGTGTGTAATTCCTGCCGGAATTTAGTTGTAATGAATAAAGGAAAAGCATTGTTTGAAATTTTTTTAGTAATTATGTCTGTTGTTTCTTTTTCATATATTGTTGGAGAAACTAATGATTTGTTTGTAGAAAATGAAATTAAAAATGTTGGAGAAAGTAAATTTATTAGTTTTTTGAGGTGGAAAGTTTTGGATTGGTTGAGTGGGGGGATTGTAAGTGCACAAGAACTTTTATGGACTTG
The DNA here is from genome assembly GCA_030699205.1 of Candidatus Pacearchaeota archaeon. Classification (GTDB taxonomy): domain Archaea; phylum Nanobdellota; class Nanobdellia; order Pacearchaeales; family GW2011-AR1; genus SICU01. The sequence goes on along the minus strand of JAUYJY010000058.1, from coordinate 37,255 downwards.
TTTGGAAGATAATAATGGAACAATATGTCAGGAGTATCCTTCTTCGGAATGTGCCGATATTAATGTTTGTCCCGGTGGTTGTGTTGAAAGTGCAAGAGAGAATACTGCTGAATGCCGAATAGGAACTTGTTTTGACCCTCTAATTGGAACTTGCAGTGATGGGAGTCCTAAATTGACTTGTGAAAATTCTGGGGGAACTTGGAATCCTTTAGATGGAATATGCAACAGAAATTGTTGTTTGATAAATCCTGATGGAAACGGCGGAGCAGGACAAACGCAATATACCACAGAACAACAATGCAATTATCTTTCTGGAGCATTTGGTTCTACCCCTGTTGAATGGGTTAGTGTAAATAATGAACTTGAGTGCTTATTATTGTCAAATACTCAAGAAGAAGGTGCCTGTATCTTAGAATTAATCCCTGAAGAAGGAAAGTATAATTGCGAGTTTGCAACAAAATCTGTTTGTTTAGGTTCTGGGGGTGAATTTTTTAAAAATAAATTATGCACTGCGGAAGATTTAGAGATTAATGGAGAGGGAATTGAAACTATTTGTGAAATTACTCAGGAGACTAACTGCTTTGAAGGAAGGGATGAAGTTTATTTTATAGATTCTTGCGGGAATAGAGGGAATATTTATGATTCTAACAAACTTGCAGGAGTTTATTGGAATGATGTTGTTCCCATAAGTGAGAGTTGTAGTTTAGGAACAATATCCAATAATTTTGGAAATCAAAAATCCTGCGGAAGTTGTGGATATTTATTGGGAAGTATTTGTGGAAAACCTGTAAGCGGAAAAGATGACAATGCAAATTATGGAGATTATGTTTGTAAGGATTTGAGATGTGTGGATTATCAAGGAGAAACAAGAAAAAATGGAGAGAGTTGGTGCAGGTTTGACGGACAGATTGGAGTTGATGAAACTTCTTCAAACCGCGAAGGAGTTTTAGGAAATATTTGTGATAGGTATTTAAATCCAACTGGAACAAGCGGGAATCAATTTATAAATTGGTTGTGTCCTCCAGGTTCAAATGGAAGAATAACTTCTGATAGAGTTTGTCAAAATGCGACGATGGTTGCAGAAAACCCTGAACTTGAAGGGTGGTGTAATTATGAAGAGGAAGCAAGAGAGAACCAAGGAAGCAACGAAGAAAGGAGTGTTGATACTCCGGGAAGTGCACATTATACACAGACCTGTTTTGATGGGGAAATTAGAACGGAATCTTGTTCTGCTGTGAGAAGCAAAGTTTGTGTTGAAAATAAAAATGAGGAAATTGACTTTTCATCTGCATCTTGCAGAGCAAATACGTGGCAGGTTTGTTATGCTGCAAATGGAGATAAAAACAAGTTAAACAAATGCGAAGAAAATACTGATTGTTTTTTGAAGCATGTAGATGTTGATGAATTCTTTAAATTTGATTTATGCGTTCCAAAATATCCTCCAGGATTTGATAAGGAATCAAGGGAAAGTTCTGCTGAAGGGCTTTGTTCATCATTGGGAAGTCAAACCTGCACATATATTGAAGAAAAGTTTCTGGGAAGCTGGGATTGCGTAGCTAATTGTGGGTGTGCAGAACCTAAATTTGCAGAAACTATGAATAATTTATGTATGAGTTTAGGAGATTGTGGAGCTTCTGTTAATTATAATGGGGAGTTGAGCAGTGATGGATATAATGTGGTTGGGGGAAATGGTTTAAGTGATGATTACCTTAATGGCTTAAGAAAATATTCCACTCCAATTCCCGGACAGAGTGCTGATGCACTTTCAGGAGAAGAAATACTTGCAATTTTTGGAATTGACCCTGTAAATGCAGATCCCAGCCAATTGGGTGCACTTATGGGACAGATTGGTTTGGGGTCTATTGGTGTTGCGACGATGTATTTTGTTTTGATTGAAGGAATACCTATTGCTGCGATTACTTCTGGTGCGGTGGCTGGCGCTGGGGCGGTTTCTGGTGCTGCTACCGCTGCTGCTTCGGGTGTAGGTGCGGCAGCGGGTGCTGGCGAAGCGGTAGTTGCAGGCGTTCCTAAAAGTTTAGGGCCTTTTGGCTCGGCAGCCGGTGGTGCGGCGGCGGGTGCGGCGATTGCTTATATCTTAGGAACTGTATTTGGATTAGAGGGAAAAAGCCTTAATACACTCGTTATTGCGGGGGCAGTTGTCGGTGCAGTTATGGGATATTTAGCATTTGAAACAACTACGTTTGTTGCGAAAGGTGCATCTTTTGGTGCGGCATTAGGACCTTTCTTATTTTGGACAATTCTTATAATTGTTGTTATAGCAGTTATATTGAGTTTATTAGGAGGAGAAACGAGAGAAGTAACTGTTGACTTTTCTTGCCTTCCTTGGCAACCACCTTCGGGAGGACAAAGCTGTGAGGAATGCGATTCAGATGATTTGGGATGTTCCGAATATAAATGCAATAGTCTCGGACAAAACTGCGAGTTGTTAAATGAAGGTACTTCGGAACAAACATGCGTTGATATAAATCCTAATGATACATCTCCTCCAGTGATAGATAAATGGGATGATGTAATTTCTGATGGATTTGAATATAAGAATTCGGTGATAAATGTTGGAACTGAAATTCAATCTGTTTCGGGAGATGGTTGCATTAAAGAATTTTCTCTGATAGAATTTGGAATTAGTTTAGATGAACCCGGACAATGTAAATATAGTTTTGAGCATACAAATACATATGATGAAATGGAAATGTTCTTTGGAAAGAGTAATTCGTACAAAGAAAATCATGATGCTCTTTTAACTATGCCTTCCCTCTCTGATTTGGGTGTTGGAGGTGTTGGACCTGACAGAAGAGAGAACTATAATATGTTTGTAAGATGTCAGGATAGTTCGGGAAATGATAACTCTGCTGAATATGCAATAAAATTCTGTGTGAAGCCTGCAGACGACAAAACCCCAGCAGTGATAACCAAGTTTGTTCCAGAGAATCCGGGATATGCAGGGTTTGAAGCTGAAAATTTTAGTTTAACTTTCTTTACTAATGAGCCTGCGGAGTGTAAGTGGAGTCCTGAAAATAAGGGTTATGATGAAATGGAAAATCTTGCGGCTTGTTCTAATGGGATAAATCAAGGCACAATTAATGGATGGTCTTGTCTTGCAAACCTTCCCGTGCAGGGAAATGAAACTGAAAGTTATTATTTTAAGTGTGAAGACCAACCTTGGCTTGGAATAAATAATACAGATAGAAATAAAGCAGACCAAGAAAAAGAATATCAAATAAAGAAAACCCTAAACCCTTTAGTAATTGATTATATTTATCCAGATGATGAAATAGTTTATAGCGGAAGTGCTTTTGCAGTTATTGATTTGGAGATACATACTTCCGGAGGAGTGAATAATAATGCAATTTGTGAGCATAAATCAAGCAATGTGATACATTATAGTGGCTTCTTTCCAACCGGGGGAGAAGTGCATTTACAAAAAGGTTTGACTCTTCCAAATGGAAATTATGAATATGAATTAAAATGCACCGACTCTGCTGGAAATGTTGCTTTAGAAACTGCCAATTTTGAAGTTAAGGTAGACAATAAGGGACCTATTGCTTCCAGAATTTATTCATCGGGAAATGTTTTGAATATTGTTACAAATGAGCCGGCTGTATGCACATACACAAATACAAATTGCGGATTCAGCTTTGATTCCGGAGAGTTAATGAGTGGGGAAAACTATTTGCATACTACTCCATTTGATTTAGGATTAGTTTATAGAATTAAGTGCAGAGATATTTATGAAAATGTGGGGAGCTGTCTGACGATAAGCGGAGGATATTAAGAAAATCTATGTTTGAAGAAATTATCTTCTAAATGATTGATAAAATGGAAAGAGCAATTATTTATAAATAAACTATGAGTAAAATAATAATGGATAAAAGAGGGCAGGTGACTATTTTTATTATTATTGCAATAGTGATAGTTGTCGGAATTACCTTGCTTTTTTTCTTTCCTGGAGTTAGTATTTTAAGCAGTGAGGTAAATCCAAGTTCTTATTTGAGAAGTTGCATTGAATCTGAAGTCAAAGATACTCTTTCAGTTTTAAGCAAGCAAGGGGGATATTTGGAGCCTGATAATTATCTGATGTATTTAGATAATAAAATACAATATCTTTGCTATACTTCGGAAAATTATTTACCATGCAAGGTTCAACAACCTTTATTGGTAAAACATATGGAAGAAGAAATTAAGGGAAAAATAGAACCAGTAGCAAGACAATGTGTAAAGAATTTGGAAGAGCAATACAAAAGCCAAGGATATAGCGTGAGGACAACTCAAGGGCAAGTTGAGGTAGATATTGAATTGGGAAAAATTGCAGTGAATTTTCTTTCTCCGATGACCATTGAAAAAGAATCAGTACAGACGTTTAGTAAATTTGCTGTTTCAATTAACTCCGAATTGTATGATTTGCTTTCTTTGGCAACAAATATAATTCAGTTTGAATCCACTTTTGGAGATGCGGAGACGAGTTTATATATTTCTTATTATCCTGATTTGAATATGGAAAAGATAAAAAGGAATGGAGACACAATATATAAATTAAGGAATGTTATTACAGGAGATGAGTTTACTTTTGCTTCGAGAAGCCTTGTGTGGCCTCAAGGGTATGTGTAAAATGAAAAGAAAAATAATTGCTATATGGATTGTGTTTTTATTAGTTTTATCAGGGGGAGTTTTTTATTTTAATACGGATTTTGTTTTTGCACAGGGAAGTTCGGCGACGGTGTGTTGTGAGCAGACAAATACAGGTGCTTCCTGTCAGAATGTGCCTGCCGAAGAATGTGCTCCTGGTGCGAGGGCAGTGCCTACTTCGTGTGATTCAACAAGTTATTGCAGACCAGGGGTTTGCTATGATTCTTCTGAAGGAATTTGTTTAGATAACACTCCCCAATTAGTTTGCAATGATAATGGGGGCGTTTGGAGTGAAGAAAGCCCGCCTCAATGTGCATTGGGATGCTGTATTCTTGGAGACCAGGCGGCTTTTGTTTCTTTAGTCAGATGCAAGAAACTATCTGCGTCTCTTGGATTAAAAACAAATTATGATACTTCTGTCCAGAACGAACTTGCGTGCATACAAAAAGTGCAGACACAAGAGAGGGGTGCTTGTGTTTATGAGTTTGAATTTGAAAAGACGTGCGAATTTACTACGAGAAGTGAATGTGAAGGGTCACAGAAAGCAGGCACGGGAGAAAGCAATATAACTATTACAGATGGAAATTTTTATTCCGGAAAATTATGCAGTGCCGAAGAGTTGGGGACTAATTGCGGACCAACGACGCAAACAACATGCAATCCAGGGAATGATGAGGTTTATTTTATAGATTCTTGCGGGAATACCGCAAATATTTATGATGCAAGTAAAGTAAATGACGCGGAATATTGGACCAATATAAAACCAAAAGATGAGAGTTGCAGTCCGGGAAGTGGAAATGCTGGAAGTAGTTCTTGTGGAAATTGCAATTATCTGGAAGGAAGCTATTGCAGGGCAGAGAATATCGCAGGTAAATCTGCGACTTATGGAGATTTTATATGTGCTGATTTAAACTGTAAAGATACAGAGAATGGAAATGATTATTTGCATGGAGAAAGCTGGTGTGTGAATGATGATTTTGGAAGTATTGGGGACGGCAAAAATACGGTTGGAAGCAGGTTTTATAGGCATCTTTGTATTAATGGAGAAGAAGTTTTAGAACAATGCTCTGACTTTAGGGCGGAAGAATGCATCCAAGAAGAAACTTCTGGTTTTTCGCAAGCAGTTTGTAAAGTAAATAGATGGCAGTATTGTGCCGGACAGACAGAGCAAAGAGATTGTGAAAATGAAGATAAGGGAGATTGTTTCTGGAAGGAAGGGGTCATCTTGCAAACAAATACAACGGAGAGAACTGGCAGTTGCTTTCCTGAAAATTCTCCAGGATTTAACTTCTGGGATGATGCAGAAACACTTGAAATTTGCTCACAAGGAAATGCTGTCTGCATTGTAAAGTTTGAAGAAGGATTGTTTGGGGGAGAAGAATGTGTTGAGGGATGCGAATGCCTTACAGAAGAATGGGAAAAAGACAAGGGAGAAATTTGCAGTGCATTGGGAGATTGCGGACCTTCGTTGAATTGGCTTGGAAGACAAGGATATGATTCTGGGTATAAAGTTACAAGCGAAGAAATATGATTGTTGGGATAAAACGACGGATTTGCGTGAGATTTAATTATTCCTACCTGTAAATCAATCAATCACCTAGAATTATTTTCCGTTCTATTTTACCATTAGGGGTTGTATTATTAAATATGAGTTAAAATATGGAAAATTTGATTAATAACCAACACTATTTATAATATAGCAGAAGACAAAATATTTTGAACAGTTTTTTGTTCTTCCGCTAATAGTCTAAGACAAACACATTTCAATTATAAATGTCTTAGACTATATTATGAGAAAAGTGAATATAAAAAGAGCAGAGAAGAATTTTATTTCCCGTTATTTTCTATGAAAACACCCGAATCTCATGCAAAGCCTAAAACTACAGAAAGTTTAAATAGAGATTTGATCTTGAAAGAATATGGTTTCTGATTCACAGAAAAGTGGTTTGGGGAGAGCCGTCAAAGGTGGATTGGCTGGATTGGTTCTTGTGGCTGGTTCTTTGACTTCTGGATGTGGAATGACAGATTCACAGGTCGGAGGACTTCTTCTTGGTTCTGGTATTGGAGGATTGGGGGCCAGTAAAGGGAGCCCTGCTGCGTCGCTTCTTGGGAGTGCAATAAATAGAGCTGTGATTGCTGATGTTGGGAGGAGTGAAGTTAATGTTTATACAGGGCAAGAAAATGGAAGTTATACTCAAAATAGTGGGAAGGAGATTTTTGAAATTTTAAGAGAAAACAATATTCCTCGGAAAGTATTAATGAGAGCTATGGAAAATGCTAGAGAGAGATATAAGCATATCAAAAAAGATGATGAAAGGGACAAGATGATTAAAAAGTATATCAGTGGTTATTTACATGGTTATCTTTCTAAACAAGGAGATGGAAATTAATTTAATTTCCACCAATATTTATAAACAATAAGTTGTTATCTTTTATATGCAAAAGAGAGGAAAGGTTTTTAATTATAATTTAGTTTTCGGGCAGATATTTTTAATTGTTTTTTCTGTTGTTTCTTTTGCGTTTTTGATTGGATAAAAAATTCAGACTACAATAATTCCTTTGGAAAGAGCTTCTTTTACAATGGTAATTCTTCTTTTTAGAATATTAAATTCCTTTGGAGTGTAACAAATAAAATCCACAGGATACAGGGCTTCCCAATAGTTGTATAGTTTTGCGGCACGTTGAATAGCACTCATACTCTCAAAATCTGGAGATACTATTATTAAGTCTATATCGCTGTCTTTATGCGTTGTATTAGATGCTTGGCTTCCAAATAATATTACTTTATTTATTGCAATTTCTTTTTGTGCTTTTTTTATAAAGCCATTAATCATTCTTATAATTTCTTTTTTGCCCATTCTACAATTTCCTCCGCTGATTTGAGCAGTTCTTTTGCCTCATCTTTCATGTCATTTTTCTGAATTATATCGGGGTATCTCGTTGATTGGTATGCGGGACTAAGGGATTTGCACAAATTTTCTATTTCCACAGGGGCATTTACTTTTCTTGCAAGAAGAGACAAATCATGTGTTTTAATTAACTCTTTATTTATTTTTATGTTAAAAGCTTTGAGTGCCTTTTCGGCTGCTTGTTGCGAAAAAAATAAGCTTGCCGAAAATTTTTTTCCTTCAAAATTATACTTTGCCGTGTCTAAATCTTCTTCTGCCTTTTTCATCCATAATTTATATTCTTTTTCCATTTTTAATAATAGAGAATTTAACTTATAAACATTCTTATAAGGGAAATGGCTTAATTCCACTAATATTTACAAACAATAAATCTTTATTTAACATATGCAAAAAAGAGTTGGTGTCTTAAATTATAATTTGGTTTTACGCAAATTTTTTTGATAATTTCTTCTGTTGTTTCGTTCGCGTTTTTGATTGTGATTTGATAAAATATATATAGCAGACCAACTAAATCTTTCGGTTGCTTTTAGTTGCTCCGCTAATAGTGCAACAACAAAAAAGAACCGAAGAACTAAGTTGTTGCACTATATTACTTTATTGCATGTCTTTAATCTCGATTAAAGTTACATCTTTATCTTCTATTTCTTTACTAAAAGATTTAGCAAAAAGAAAGTATTTTTCTTTTCTTTTGTTATTATGCCATTCGAAATGAATAGCCTTTTCTTTAAGATCATGAAGCAGGCTTATTGGATTTATACCTTCTTTCCATTTACACTCTATAAAAGTTGCCTCTTTATTTTTCTCATTTAATGCTATTAAATCTATTTCTTTATCTTTAAACCACCACCTTCCTATTTTATCTGCTTCAATTATTTTATTTTTTATTATATACTGCAATACAACTTTCTCGAATATCTTGCCAATGTATTCTGCATATTTCTCTTTTATTCTTTCAATTTTGAATAATCCGGATTCTATACTGCTTGAATTTGGATAAATAAACCTAAACCAGAATGATAAAAAGTTATCACTTATAAAGTATCTTCCATTTCTTGATTTTAAGTTCTCTGTTAGAGGAACTTCTCTTTTAATTAAATCAACGTCTAAAAGATTTTTTATATAAGGACTAATATCTGTTCTTTCTAATTTGGTATATTGCCTTATTTCATTCAATTTACTTTTTCCATTTGCGATTGCTTCCAAAATTATTTTATAAGTACTCGGGTTATCGAATTCGTATCGCATTATAAAGTCTATTTCGTCTCTTAAAAAACTTCTTTCTTGTTTAATTTCATTTTCAAACCATTTCCAAAAGTTTTCTTTTTCATTAATCTTTATTATATAGTATGGAATTCCATCTGAAAAACCATATATTTCAATTAACTCTTGCAAGGATTTATTTGGAAAGAATTCTTTTAAGTCGAAGAAGTTTATAGGTTTTAATTTAAAAGATGCTGTTCTTCGCCCGTACAAAGGACTTTTATAGCTTAATACCTTGGACGTTATTATTGAAACTGATGAACCAAGCAATATTAATTTTAATTTAGTGTGTTTTAATTTTGTATCAATTAGGCTTTGGAAGATGTTTAAAATATTGCCATTTTCTTTTATTAAATTTTGAAATTCATCAATTATTATAACTTCTGTCTTGTCTTTTAAATAATCTATTATTATTTCAATATCTTGTTTTAATTTTCCAACATCTTTACTATATTCTAAGCATACATTGTAAAATCTTTCTGCGTTCTTTTCTGTTGTTGCTAAATAATAAATTCTTTTTTTATTTTTTGTTGATTCTAATATCAACTCTGTTTTTCCTATTCTTCTTCTGCCATATATTATCAAAAATTCAAAGTTCTTACTATCTAAAATACTTTTTATTTCTTTTAATTCGTTTTTCCTGTCTTTGAATTCCATTTGTATAATTACGATTAGTATAATTACGATTATACTATTTAAATCTTTCTGTTATGATGGTATTTCAGATATAGCAGAAGACAAAATATTTTGAACAGTTTTTTGTTCTTCTGCTAATAGTCTAAGACAAATACCTTTCAATTATAAATGTCTTAGACTATAGAATTAAATTGCAAAAGAAACTATTTTAATAATTATCTCATAGACCAGACATCTGGTTTTAGATAATATTTACTCGAGAAATAATTATCCTCTCTCTGATTTTGCAGGATAATTGTAAGATTTATAAGATAAATCTTAGAGTTAAGAGAACTTTGAAGGAAAGGTTGATTATTCAAAGTTCCCTTAAGAAAACTCATCGGAGATACTGTATAAATTAATAATTTAGTCTTTGGGCAAATATTCTTGATAGTTTTTTCTGTGTTTAGTTTTTTTTGATTGGATAATTTTATATATCAATTAAGATACTTATTTTTATGAATAAAGAAATTAATAAAATTAAGGGAAAAATAATTTCTGTTTTGAAGAAGTATGGGGTAAAAAAAGCAGGAATTTTTGGTAGTTACGCAAGAGGGGAGCAGAAAAAAAATAGTGATGTGGATATTTTGATTGACTTTGATGGAAGTTTGCTTGATTTAGTTGAAATGGAAATGGAAATTAAGAAAGTGCTGAAGAAAAAAGTGGATTTGCTTACTTATGGGGGGATTAATTATCTGCTTAAAAAAAGAATATTAAGTGAAGAGGTCAATATTTTATGAATGAAAAGAAAGATTCTTTGATATTTTTAAGGCACATAATCGATTCCATAAAAGATATTGAAGAATTTACAAAGGGCATCGCTAAATCTGACTTTTTAAAAGATAAAAAATTGCAAAATGCATTAATAAGAAGTATTGAAGTGATTGGCGAGGCTGTGAAGAATATCCCAGATAATTTTAGAAGAAGATATCCCCATATTGAATGGATTAAAATCGCGGGAATGAGAGATAAACTGATGCATCACTATTTTGGTGTTAACTTAGAAACTATTTGGAAAGTTGTAGAAGAAAATATACCTGAATTAAAGATGAATATTGGGAAAATTTTAAATTAAGTGGAATAATCAAGGGGAGTTGGAGGAGTGTATAATCAAAATAGTGGTATAAAGTTATCCATTGGAAAATATACTGCAAGCTGGACAAGTAATAGAAGGAGATTAGCAAGGTTAAATTTTGAAGTTGTTTCTGGGAAAGACAATTGAAATTTTGAAAGCAATCTACTAATATTTATAAACAATAAGTTGTTATCTTTTATATGCAAAAGAGAGGAAAGTTTCCCCCGTATAAAGTTGGGACGACGTTGGTTTTTACGCAAATATTTCTTATAGTTTTTTCTGTTGTTTCGTTTGCGTTTTTGATTGGGGAAACGCAGAGGGTTAGCGGGCAGGAAGAAGGAGGAGAACCTACTTGGAGTTTATTCGATAAATTACTCGGAAGGGATAAAGCTTGGCAGGCTGGAAGAGAGGCAGGAACAACTCCAAACCCAACAGAATCAGGTTTCTTCGGGAAGTTATATTCTGGAGAAGCGTTTGGTGCGACGCCGGGGAAAATTCCGAGTGCGTTGATGCAGGGGGCTGTTTGGGGGCTTTCTGTGTATATGGGGGTTAAGTTATTGACGACTTTATTTGGGGTTGATAAAAATGTGGCTGATGCTTTAAGCACTGCGGCGGGTGTTGGAACTTTTGCGGGATTTTTTTCTTCTAATTTGATTGGTAGTGCTGCTAAAGATACATTATTTGGGATTGATGGATTGACTCAGGGAGTTGCAGGACCAATTATCGGAATTACGGTCGGTGTTGTTGTATTTATTTTATTATATAAATCTGAAAAGGAAGTCAGGGTTGATTTTCAATGTCTTCCTTTTGAAGCTCCTGTCGGCGGAGGGGATTGTGAGAAATGCAACGCAGACCCATTTAGGCCTTGCTCTGAATATAGGTGCAGGGCTTTAGGGCAAGCATGTGAGATTGTAAATTCCGGAACTACTGAAGAAAAATGTGCTTGGGTGAATCCAAATGATGCAAGTCCTCCGACTATAACACCTTGGCAGGAGCCATTAACGGAAAAGCATAAATACACTAATCATGATACGAGGCCTCCAAGTTTGGGAGCTAAAATTGTTAGGGAAGATGTGAGTAACGGGTGTTTGCAGGCGTTTACACCATTAAGCTTTGGAATAACCACTAATGAACCAGCACAATGTAAAATAGATATAGTTCATAAAGATACATTGGATGAAATGAGTTTCTTCTTTGGAAAAAGCAACTTTTATTTATATAATCATACACAGGTAATGAGTTTGCCGTCGCCTGATGCGATAAATTCAGAAGCTCCTGAATTACAGAATGATGGGAGATATAATCTATTTGTTAGATGCAGGGATAAAAATGGGAATGAGAATGTGGGAGAGTTTGACTTCCAATTTTGTGTGGACCCAAGTCCGGATACAACTCCGCCGATAATTGTTGATACTTCCATTAAATCGGGAAGTTATATTTCATATAATTCAGGGGAAACCCCGATGGAAATTTATGTAAATGAACCTTCGGAATGTAAATGGAGTGTTCAAGACAAGGCGTATGAGGAAATGGAACAAGAAATGCAATGTGCAACAAAATTAACTGAAATAAATGCAAGAGAGCTTTATACTTGTTCTACTACTCTCACTGGAATAGTTGACAGACAAGAGAATAATTATTATTTTAGATGCAAGGACCAGCCTAAAAAGCCAGATAATGAGAGAAATGTTAATGTGGGAAGTTATAATCTCAATTTGCTTGGAAGTCAACCATTGAGCATTCTTTCCGTTGCTCCTAATGAAACAATAACTGGAAGCACAGAAGTTGTTGAAATTGAATTATATGTGAAGACGGATGACGGGGCAAAGGAAGGAGAAGCAGTTTGTTATTTTTCTGATTCTGGAGAAGAAGGGAGTTATGTTGCGATGTTTGATTCGGGGGGATTTGAACATCGGCAAGTTTTAACATTAATCTCAGGAGATTATAACTATTTCTTTAGATGTATAGATGCGGGAGGGAATAGTGCGGAAGATTCCACGAGCTTTAATGTATTTGTAGATGTTACAGAACCAATGGTTGCAAGGGCATATCATTTTTTGGATACTTTAAAGATAGTTACGAATGAGCCTGCCGAATGCACTTATTCATTAAACAGCTGTAACTTTAATATTGACGAGGGAATAAAGATGATACATAATCCCGCGACTGAAAAAACAACAAGTTATGCTGAATGGAAACCCAATATTGTTTATTATATAAAATGTGCTGACGAGTTTGGAAATCAACCTGCACCAAACCAATGCAGTTTAACTGCTTCGGCGACTAATATTGTATAGGAAAGTTTTTAATTAGGTGATTTTTATAGGTTTTTAATGGAAGAAAGTTTTTATGTTAAATCTAAGGAGAAAATTGAGAGCTTCTTTAACTCTTTAAATAAGGATGATAAAGTTGGAATTTTTGCCCATTCAAATTGTTTAGATGGGATGGTTTCCGCTATTTTTGTTTCTGAAATTTTAAGGCAGAAAAATATTATTCCTGAAATAATTAACTTTATCCCTTACACAATGGAAGAAATTAGGAGAATTGAGAAAGCCGCAGAATCGGGGAGAATAAATAAGATAATTGTTTTAGATATAAATCTTGATAGCCTGGATTCTGATTTAGTTAAAAGGATTGAGAAAATTAATTTTTTGTTTGTTGATCACCATCCAAGTGCAGAAGATTTTAACTGGTCTGATAAAATAATTAAGGCGGAGAGTGCGGATTGTACCTCTTGGCTGATTTACTATCTTGGAAGAGATTTATTTGACAAGAAAGATATTGACTGGCTGATTGACCCTGCGATGATTCATGAATTTGCTTTTAACAAGAAAGAACATTTTGATTTTTTAAAGGAAAGGAATAAAGACATTACAGAAGACAATATAAATAAAGTCGGGGAATTTGAAAGCGGGGTGCTTATGATTAAATTGAGCTCTTTGATTAATTACTATAAGGATAATCAGATTAAAGCTTATGAAATTATAAAGAATAAAAATCTCAAAGAGATTGAAGAAAAAAATAAGATTGTTTCAGAGGAATTTGATAGGTGTATTGAAGAATATAAGAAAAATGCAGAATACTATAGAGATGCTAAAGTTTATATTGGAATTTTAGAACCAAGGTTTGACATCAATTCTGCTGTTTGCACTAAATTATCTGTTGATGATGTGGATAACACTTATGTTATCTTGAGGGACTCGGGGGATGAATTTTTTAAGGGGTCAATAAGGGACCATCTTGGGAAAAGAGACGTCAATAAAATATGCAAAAACGCCATTAAGGGTCTGAAAGATTCTGTCGCGGGAGGACATAATGCCGCCGCAGGTTTTAGGATTAGAAAAGAGGATTTAAAAGATTTTAAAGAAAACCTTAGAAAAGAGCTGACTGAATCTGGAAAAGATTAAGAAAAGCATTTAAACTTGTTTTTGCTCTCTGGAATATGAATAAAAGAGGTGTGCTGTCTTTGTCGTTTGGAATGATTTTTTCCATAATTATGATAATCGCTATTGTGGGAGTTGCGAGTTATATAATTATTTCTTTCATTGGATTGGGAAGCGATACTGAGGTTGTGCTTTTTCATCAGGAATTTCAGGAAACGATTGATGAAATTTGGGGAAGTGCTATAACTAACAAAGTTTTTTCTTTTAATCTTCCGGGAAATATTGAATTAGTTTGTTTTGGGGACTTAAAAGGTTCTACTTATGAATTGCAATACAAGGAAGAGTATGATGAATTTAAGGAGTTCAGCTCTAATTTTGAAAAAGAAAACACAAACAGATTTATTTATCCAATGAAGTTTGCGGGAGATTTTGCATTTTCTGAAGTTGATAGAATTAGTTTGACGGGATTGGGAAGTGACTTTGAATGTTTTGAAGTTAAAAGCGGAAAAATTGAGGTCAGGCTTGAGAAAGGAGATTTTGATTCTTCAGTGAGGATAAAGAGGCCTTAATGAAAAAAAGAGGATTAGAATTTGGGTTTAATTGGTTGTTTGCTATACTTGTCGGAGCAGTAATTTTATTTCTTGCAATTTTTATTGCAACAAAATTTGTAGACACAAATAGAAAGGTTTCAGACACATTTGTTTCTGCAGAATTAAGCAACTTATTAAATCCGATTGAAACAAATCTGGAAGACAGTAAGTATGTAAAAATAAGATTTGTGCAAGAAACGAGGGTCTTTAATGATTGTTTTGAAAATGGAAATTTTGGGAGGCAGGAGATAAGCACCGCCTCTAAAATTGGAGTGGGAGATGAATGGGGAACGCAAAGCAATCCAAAAAGCTCATTTAATAAATATGTTTTTTCTGAAAATTTTGAAGAAGGAAAAGAAATGAATGTCATAGTAAAACCATTTGAAATGCCTTTTAAAGTCGGAGATGCAATTTTCATGTATTCTAAAGACTATTGTTTTATTAACCCTCCAAGAGATATAGAAGAGGAAATTGAGGACTTATCTGCAGGGGGAAACATCGGAATAAATATTAGTAGTAGAGTTTCTTCTTGCCCTGATGAAAGTGTAAAAGTTTGTTTTGATTTAATTGGATGTGATATTAATGTGAATTCTAACGCAAAAATTATTTCAAAGCAAGGAAGCGATTTGCATTATACTGATTCATTGATATATGGTGCAATTTTTTCAGAGCCAGAGATATATGAATGTCAGATAAAAAGACTGATGAAAAGGGCAAGTGAACTTTCTTATGTTTATGCAGAAAAGGCAAAATTTTTAGAAGATAGCGGATGTTCAAATAGTTTAGAGCAGGATTTGAGAAGTTTTGCGTCTGCTGTTTTAATTGAGAGTTCTAATGAACTCCAGAGAATTGAAGGAAACTCAGATATTTTAAAGGATAAAAATGACAAAATTACGAAATGTGGCGTATTCTAAAGGGCAGGTAAAAATACAGCAAATGGCTTTTGTTTTAGTGGCTACGATTATATTTTTTGTAATTGTTGCTATATTTTATACCTCTATTAAGTTTTCTTCAATAAAAGAAGAAGCTTCAGATTTTAGAAAACAGGAAGTTATAGAATCTGTGAGGAAAATTTCAGGGAGTCCGGAATTTCTTTGGGGAAATTTTGGAGATTGTGCGGGGTGTGTTGATTTGGATAAGGCATTTTTATTGAAAAATAGGAATTCATATCAAAATTTCTGGAAGGATGTGAGTTTATTGCAAATAATAAGAGTTTATCCATTATATAGCACTGAAGAATGCACGCCACAAAGTTATCCAAGATGCAATCAAATTACATTGACTAAAAAAGAGAATTATGAATCTTATGAGGCTTTTGTTTCTTTATGCAGATATAATTCAGGGATTGAACAGGATGAATGTGAGTTAGGAAAGATTGTAATGGGGTTTGAAAGTGTTGAATGAAAATAAACAAAAAGATGATAAGAATATTTGGAATTAAAAATAAATGGAGAAAGATAAAGTGAGAAAGAGAGGGCAGGAAGAAATAGTGGGATTTGTTTTGATAATTGTATTAGTTATGGTGGTAATAATGGTTTTCTTGGGGATTTCATTAAGAAAGGGAGGAGACAGCCAGAGAGAGAGTCAGGAAGTTTATCAGTTTTTAGAGAGTTCTATGGAGCAAACCACCGAATGTGCGTTAAGCGAGGGAAGAAGTTTATTGAAGTTAGATGAATTGATAAGTGAATGTTATTCATCAAATAATGAATGCGTTAATGAAGAAAAGACTTGCAATGTCTTGAATGAAACATTTACAAATATTTTAGAGGCTTCTTGGAAATATGGAGAAGATTTTCAGATTAAGGGGTATGAATTAGGGATAGTTTATAGCCATAATAATTCAAATCAGGCAGGACAGAGAGAGGAAATTTTGGAGATTATGGGAGGTTCTTGCGAAGGGAGTGTTTTTGGAAATTCTTATTGGACTCCTGAATTTCCTGGGAGTATTACCACGACATTGAAGTTATGTTATTAAATGTTAATTTCTATGTTTATAGAATCTATGATAATCACGGGTCTTAACCTATTTCTTTTCCCTGTTTTTTCCTGAATTAAATCTATGAATCCAAATTTTTCCAATAATTTAACATCATCATTTACAGATTTAAAATCTCTTTTGAGTTTTCTTGATAAATCATATATTGATTTGGGATTTTTATTTTTTATGAAATCTAATGTTCTTGCTTTTTCATTTGAAAGCAGGTTTCTTAGAGAGGCAAGTCCTTGAAAATCATAGTTTTTTTTCTCTCCGGAGAACTTTTTGAAGAGGGTAGTAAATGTTCCTGATTCTTGCTTAAGAATTATCTGTCTTGTCTTTGTTTTCTTTGCCATTTAGTATATATGGGATAGTTTTATCATATCTCCGAAGAATATTAAGTATTTATATGTTTTTATTTACAATATATTACTCCATAAGCCATATATAGACATATAATCAATTTTTTATTCTTTTAAGTTGCTTAGTTCATTATTTAGTAATACCCAAAGGTTTATAAGTGAAATCTGGATTTACATACAATTATCACTCGGAAAGACAACTTGGGATGGAAAGCTTTTTAAACAAAATTTTAGTTAATTATATACTCTAGAAATAGGGAATTAATAAAGATGGGACAAAAAGCTAGCTTTAATGTACGGCTATTAAATGTCTCTATTGGCGGACTGCAAATTAAAGAGCAGTCTCCTTTAAGAGGAACTCTGCGGAGTTGCCACTCTCTTGAAAAAGGGGAAAAAGCTGAAAGGAGGTTAAAATTTAATGAAATTTAATTTTAGAAAGATTGCATCTGCTTTGGCTTCTACAGCTATGGTGGGTTCTACAATCGCACTTGCTGCTGCTGCTAGTTATCCTGCTCCGTTCGTTCAGAATGGTGCATCTAATGTAGCTATTGTTTATGGTGAAAACTTGGATTTGAGTGCTGTTACAAGCATTACAAGTGATTTGAGTGCTGCTCTTGCATCTGCGGGAGCTACTGCTACAACTGTTAGCAGTGACGCTTATCCTTTGTTCACAAGTTCAACACCTTTGCAATTAAACGCAAGCATTAATTCAGTTAGAACTACTGTAACTGAATCAAACTTGCCTGCAGTATTAACAGATACAAGTTTTTCCGGAGATGTTGAAGCAAACGTAGAATTCAAAATTGTTCCTGGATCAAATCCAAGAGTTGTTTTTGGTTCTATACCTACTTCAAATGATGATCCAACTGTTGGAGTCACATTCTCATCTTCTTCTGGAAGTTACCTGTACAATTCTACAATAACATTCAATAAAATTGTTATGTTGAATCATACAGATTCTGAAGGAGAAACAATCAATTTGTTTGGACAAGACTTTGTAGTTTCTGCTGCGACAGATGGAACTGACTTAGTTCTGTTTAAGTCTGCTATGACTCTTGATTTAAGTATCGGAGGTGGTTCCGATAACCCTTCAGAGGTTGTCGTGATTGACGGAGAAACATATACTGTTGAGCTTACATCTGCAACAGATACTTCTGCAACCATTAGGGTTACAGATTCTTCTGGAAATTCAGATAGTAAGAAAGTTAATGAAGCACAATCAAAGAAAATCCAAGGATTGGAAGTTGCCGTAGATACTGCACATGAGACTACTGCACTTGCAAGCGTTGGAGCACAAATTCTTGTTGGTGCTAATAGATTGACTTTGACAGATGCTTCGACTGTATCACAAGGAACAGATGCTGTGTCTATTGATGGAACAAATGTTGATTATGTTCTAGGACAAAACCCTGGAAATCTTACTACACTAACTATTCAAGCGTTCGCTCCCGATGGAGATTCTGATGCTATTCGGTCTGGTGGAGCTTTTGTAGACCCTGTATTTGGAAGCTTTAGGCTTGCATTAACAGGATTGAGCATTGAGACAGATGATACTGAAAACAGAGAAACTATTTCTCTTGGTGTTTCTGGAAACGACAAGATGAACATTGGATTCACTAATTGGCAAGGAAATTCTTTGAATAACTTCCAATTTATTAACAACGAATCTAGTGCTTGGGGTAAGAGATTCTTAGGAGATAGTTCTGACTGGCAAATCTTTACTAGTGAAATGGCAAAGATTAACTCTTCTGCTTACTCAGTTGTTGGTAATGAAGAAACAGGATTGTTGGTAAAATTAAGCCAATTGACAAATAGTTCTGGAACTCCTATCTACACAAGTGATAAGGTGGTATTCCAAAATGCTTTTGATACAACTCAAACATGGGAGGCACAAATTACAAGTGAAGGAACAGGAACAATAACCATTGCAGGAATTGAATATGATGTCACTTACAGATATGATAAATCTGACAACGTAGACAATGACCAATATGTGCAGCTTGATAATAAGGCACATAGCACTGGAAATGCCATGGTTCTTTATCCAACTATTGAAACAAACAAGGGTGCGAACTTAATGTTTTATGAGCCTTTAACGATTGATTTAGGTAATTGGAAGGGCGAAGGAGGCGTTAATGTAAGTTCGTTTAAGATCCCAGATGGTGATGGATACACAGAGATATTTGCAGCACCTAATGGAAGTGGTGGAGCTCTTGCAGGAATAGAAGATGGTGTATGGAACTTTTCGCTTACAGCTGCTGATTTAGGATCAGCAACAATTGTAAACCACAGAACCTTTAACGTAACTGCAGGCGCAGGATTAGAAAACTTTACTTTTGCAGTTGGTCAGCTTACTTTTGGAGTTTATTCAACTACTGTAGTTGGAACTGCTGCTGGAAGTCCGTATACTACTGGCAAATCTTCAAATAATACTGTAATAATCCAGCTTAACGATACTGTTAGCGGGAATGCAAATCCAATTACAGGACCTGCAATTGTTTTGTTTGAAGAACAAGATGAGAACAATGTCTATGAGGCAGTTGTTGTTGAATTCTCTGGAAACGGAGATTCAAATAATGGTATTGGTGTTAGTGACGTGGACTTTTCTTGGAACAAGGATGCTGATATGGTTGATGGCTCTACATATGGAGCAAGTGGATTCCAGAGAGACAGCGATGAAGATTTGTATGATATGATGGACCTATGGGGTACATTAGTTACAACAGACAGATCAACATCTGACCAGTATACTGCTGAAATCAGTTATCCTGAAACACAGGTTGTTGCTGAATTGTACTTTGATTCCTTGGAAGGAACTGGTGCTACAACAACACTTGGTGATGTAAAAATCATGGATAGTGATTTAATTGGTTCTGGAATGGAAACCAAGAACTTGATTGTTGTTGGTGGAAGCTGTGTGAACACTGCTGCATACACCTTAGTTGGTGCTAGTGGAAACGGATGTGGTCCTCAATGGACTGCCGCAACTGGTGCGGGTGCTGGCGAATATGTTATTGAAACATTCGCTAACCCTTGGGCTGCTACAAAAGTAGCTACATTGGTTGCTGGTTATGAACAAGGAGACACATTGAATGCTGCTCAATACTTGACAACACAAACAGGTGTATCTACGGATGTAGGAACCAAGTTGAAAGGAACAACAGCAAATGCTGCTACCTTAGTTACAGCTTAAATCAAAATTGTTTTATTTTTTCTTTTTTATTTTTTCTTTTTTTCTTTACCTCTTAGATGTTTCTTTGCGATTTTAATTGAAATCTTTGATAGGCAATTTCCCGCAATATAATATCTTATCATTAACCAAATTAGTGCGGGAAACTCTTAGGAATTTTTAACAAACTTTCCCTTCTTGTCCTTTGGATGTTTGTTAAAACCACTTGCAGTTATTCCCTGTTGCTAAAGGAAGAATAGAACAGCAGATTAAGAGGTTCCATTACCTTGCAGTCATTCCACTAAAATTCGCTTCGCGAACTTCTCTCAATTGTGAAAGTTATACGCAATTCAAAAAATATTTTTCTTGATGTAAAATGATAACAGACTTTCAAGGGGGAATAAATTTGTTTTTTCTTTTATTATGGGGAGATAATATTGTGTTTTCTCCACCACGTTACGAAAACGAATTATTTATAAATTTTAAATTATAACTTTAAAATATGGAGTCAATAAATAAAAACGAGTCATATAAAAGTGAGTCTGAAAATTTACCAGTAGAAATAAAATTCTATACTGAAACAGCAACTGCTATATTAAATATTGACAAAAATGCGGTTGACTTAGAGTCTAAAAAAAATGATGCAAAACAGCATGACTTATCAAAAAAAGATGAATTTCACATTACAATAATTGGTAGTGACACTGGAGAAGAAATTTTAAAATCACTTGAATTATTAGCCGAGGACGAAAAAGATAAAATCTTAGATCAGATATGTGAATTATTTGAATTATTTGAATGGAATGTGACTTTGAAGCAAGAATTTTATTTTTTGGAAAAAAGCTATGACAACTCTTCGGATTCAACTAATTTGCAGAAAGAAAAACCAGAAAAACGTAAATCTATCATCCAAATAGCCGAAATAGATAAGATAGATAAATTTTATGAAAAATTAAACAGATTGTTAGGTAAACAATTTGAAACTCCTTTTCCACACGTTACATTATACACAACCAGTACTTTGGAAGAAAAAAAATTGAGAGGAGTTGGGATATATTCAAAAAATCAATTTGAGGAACTTAACCCAGAAAAAATATAAAGTGTTTTGAAAAACGAAATTCACCCCTAACCCCTCCTTCATTTTTCAAAACGAGAAAAAATCAAATTTATAAGAATTGAAAAAAGCCTATCAGATGAATGAGAACAAAAAATATTCTTTGAACTCAATCTGCTTCGCTCCGACCACGCTGTGCTCTCCTCCTTTCAGTCGTCGGGGCGTATAACTGAGGAGGTTGCCCCATAATTCAAAAATGGCTTAAATAGAAGACTTTTGAGCAATCATAAAATTTGAGTGATGAAATCTTATTTGACAAATAAAAATTTGTTGATGACAAGAATGTATTAATGAAACCAGACTATTTTGGAGATGACATCCGACATGTTTTTAAAAAGAATTACTGGACGGGCTGAAGAATTTAGAGGTTTCGTTCGGTTGCACCTCACTACACCCAAATTTTTGCTGTCGCAAAAACTTCTCTAAATCCTGATGTTATACGCAATTAAATTCCCCCCTTAAACTTTATATATAAATACTTATTTCTATAATCCTATGAGATACTTATCTGGAAATGAAGAAAAGAAAGCGCTTGAATATATTGCTAAAGCCACTGAAGTTGCACAGAACGCAACTTGTAAAAGATCAAAATGTGGTTCTGTAATTGTTCAGTTAGATGAAATTATTGGCAGTGGCTTTAATAGTCCGCCACAAGACAATGAAGAGCAAAGAAGGTGTTCCTATTCTAAAGATTCTTATCATAAAAAAGTGACGGATAAAACTTGTTGTGTTCATGCTGAACAAAGAGCCATAATAGATGCTCTTAGAAAAAATCCTAATAAATTATCTGGCTCAAGATTGTATTTTATCCGTCTTGATGATAATGGAACACCTTCAAGAGCTGGAGAACCATATTGCACTATTTGCAGTAAAATGGCTCTTGATGTTGGAATAGCAGAATTTGTCTTGTGGAATGATAAGGGAGTTTGTGTTTATGACACAAAAGAGTATAACGCGCTTTCTTTTCAATTTGGAGAAAATATATAGCAGAAGCATTAACTAATCGTATTTACTATTCCTATCTATAGCAGAAGACAAAATATTTTGAACAGTTTTTTGTTCTTCCGCTAATAGTCTAAGACAAATACTGTTCAATTATAAATGTCTTAGACTATATTCAAGGCATAACTATACGGAAATTAAATGCCTTGCCTATAGCATAACATTGAAAGATGTAAGTTTTTATTGTCTATTGGATGCATATTAAAATTAAATGTGTTAGTTATCCTTAAACTAATCTCTAAGGTTATGAAAAACATTTTTAAATTGAGAATTGCATATATTTGAATGAGAAGATTAAAAAGTCCTGATGAAATTGAAAAATCTGAAAAGAAAAAGAAGCTTATTGTGGGAATTATTTTGATAGCTTTGTTGGTTTTTAGCACTGCGGGTTTTGCTTTAAACGGGCTTTCGGAGGGAAATGCAGGGCAGGAAAACGGGGAAGAGCCATATTATGACGGGCAATATTGGATTTACCCATTTGGGGGGCAAAATTATTATTTTACTTACAGCATAGGCGAGACCGAAATGGGTGATTTGAATTTTACAAAGAGTTTGTCTAGTTATTCCGGAAAGAATTTGTATATTGATGCGGAAAATTCTGCGGTTTTAACAGAATTGGCAAATAATTTAGGCAGGTTTGCGGGAAGAATTCAGGAAGCGTGTTATGGGGAGTGCGAGAGAGATTTACCTGAAAAAACTTGTGAAGAAAATATGATTATATGGAGGGACTCAGGGATGAATAAAGTTACTCAAAATGAAAATTGCATATTTATAGAGGGAGATTTAAGAATAGTTGATGCATTTTTGTATAAGGTTTTGGGCTTCAATTAATTTTAAAAACTAAGGAAATTAATAGATTTTATTAAAATGATTAAAAATAAAGTAAAAAAAGTGGAGAAGAAGCCTGCGAAAGAAAGAAAGCTTGAGAAGGAACTTTTAGGAATTTTATTGTTTATAGTTTTTTTAGCAGTTGTGTTTGTTATCGCAGGGGTTTTTTTCAAGAGCTTAAATAATTTTGAGTATAATGGAGTTAAATTTACAGAGGAGAAACTTGGAAATATCCCAATATTTCACCATTTTTATTTTCTGAAAGGATTGGATGGGAAGCTTATAAAATATAATTTTTATTTGAGAAATGATCCAAGGGAATTGGATAAAATCCCCATTGAGGGAGAAGGAACTGCATTTGATAGAAAGAGTGCTGTGTTTATTTCCGTAGACCCTAAAGGCATTGATCAGTGCAAACAGGGACCTTTAGCAATTGCAAGCCTATCGAGTTTTTTGAGTGATAATCAACTTAGTGTTTTGGGGGGAAATCTTAATTTCTGGGATGCAGGATATAAACGACAAGAATGGGTTACTTGCGAGAACAGACCTGGAAACATTGTAATTGAAATATCCGAGGGAAACGAGACAAGAATAGACTTGAATGGAAAATGTTATAAAATACAGGTTTCAAGCTGTCAGATTTTAGAAGCTGTGGAAAGACTTGAATTGCAGATAGTTGTAGATGCAACACAGGCAAATACATAAAGTTGATTTTTTATGTAACATTAAATGATTTTAATTTTGTTGATGAATATTGTGGGTTAGGGTTTAATTATGAATATCACCCAATAAATCAAATACCAAATCACCTAAACATGACTTGTATCAAAACCCTTTAACAATAACTTCTATAGTCTAAGACATTTATAATTGAACAGTATTTGTCTTAGACTATTAGCGGAAGAACAAAAAACTGTTCAAAATATTTTGTCTTCTGCTATATTAATTATATGTTTTAATAATATTGGGTTGGTGTGAGAGTTTTTGTCTGTTTTCCACTAATCACTAATTGTTTATTAAAGAAATCTACAACTCAGCAATGGAGGAATACATAGAGTAATTCAAAGAAAGTCAGATGTGGAAAGGCAGACAGATAAAGTAACATTTGTTTAAAGTGTAATGGATATCTGAGGAGATGTTTTATCTCTGCTGTTTTGCTTTTTTTTCTTCATTATAATTATATAGGAAATAACTATTATTAATAGAATAAACAAAACAATTAGAGTTATTGAATTTAGGAGGGGTTTTATTGCTTCTTGATTGTTTCCGTATGCAATTCCAATGTAAATTAGGATTATTGACCATATTCCTGAGCCAATCATCGTGAATATTGAAAACCTAAAAAGATTCATTTTTGCAAATCCTGCTGGAAGGGAGATTATTTGCCTTACTCCTGGGATTAATCTGCCGGTGAATGTTGTTATTTCGCCATGCTTTTTGAAATACTTTTCTGATTTATCTAAATGTTCTGAGTTTAGGAATAATATTTTTCCATATTTATTCATTAATCTATTAATGACTCTTCTTCCAAGATGAAGGGCGATGAAATAATTTATAAAAGCACCTGCAAGACTGCCCGCTATGGCAATTAAAAATACAATTGAAAGGGATAAATCTCCTCTGGCGATTAAAACTCCTGCAGGAGGAAGAATTATTTCGCTTGGAAAAGGAAAAAAAGAGCTTTCTATTAACATCCCGATGAAAATTCCGAAATACCCTAATGAGCCAATTAAACTAACGAGGGATTCAATTATTTGAGGGATTAAATTATACATTTACTTTTTCTCCATATATTTTTTAGAATGTTTGTTTAATAAACTATTTGATAGGTTCTTAAAATCGGAATATACTGGAATTGATTTTATTTTAAATATGAAAACGTTTGCAAACCATATTAAAATAACTAATATTGTGCTTCCGAAATACCAAGTCGCTATATGAGTAACATTGAAGTAGTCATATCCTTTA
Organism: Candidatus Pacearchaeota archaeon; assembly: GCA_030699205.1. Lineage (GTDB taxonomy): Archaea > Nanobdellota > Nanobdellia > Pacearchaeales > GW2011-AR1 > SICU01. Next base: position 12,301 of record JAUYJY010000058.1, on the reverse strand, counting down.
TTTACAAAGAGTGCGGAGAAAAAAACAATTCTGATTATATTTAGAATTAAAAAAGATAAGATTAAAAAAATTAGACTCTTAATGCGGGTTTTAAAATTTAAGGGGGTTGTTAAGTTTAATATTGTAAGAAGATAATATGCAGAGCCTGCAATGCAGGCAGGGATTATTATTGCAGAATATCCTTTAAAGAATATTGTGTTTTCTGCAATAATTTGGGCACCATAGATTAATTTTATGAAGAAATATGAGGGATAGAAAGTTAAGGGGGTTAATATGAAATAAAAAATAAATAAATTAGGAATACCCAAAACAACGAGAAGAATATATCTAAAGAAAACAGAGTTGATTGTCTTTTTATTCATTTATTAACAAATATAAAAGAGGTTAAAAATGTTCTTTTATTCAACGAGATTATTCCGGAGTGAGATATAGCAGAAGACAAAATATTTTGAACAGTTTTTTGTTCTTCCGCTAATAGTCTAAGACAAATACTGCTCAATTATAAATGTCTTAGACTATAATTCTAAACCATCAAGTTATTTTTCTAATGTCAAAGTTGCTGATGCAGAAAACCTTGCCCTTCAGAGCTGGGATGAATGCAACTTCGAGCACAAGAGAATTGCTTACTCTTGCAATTCTCTGTGCAGAGAAATCCATAAAAGATTTCTCGTGCATCTAAAAGTCCTAAAATAAAATGGGGAAGGACTTTTTGATAATGTAAACAAAAAGATTAGAACGCATTACAGAAGAAAAATAGATGAATTATAGACTTATCTTCTGGAGAGTCTTACTGCGACTACAATAATCAAAACTATTAGGATTATGTTGATTGCTGCAATTATCCATATCCATGTATTATCACTAAAACTAAATTCAAATTTAGAAGATTCAATATTAATTTCTACTTCTTGGGTTTCTATTTTATCTCCAGAAGTTGTTTGGATTGTGAAAATCTGTGTGCCTTTTGAATCTTTGTTTATATTAAATGCAAACGCGACTGTCTTGCTTTGTCCGGGATTTAGAGTAAATGAAGGTTCTGAAATTGAGGAAAGTGAAGCCCAATTTGAAAATCCTGTGACGCTTACACTATATACTGCTGTTTCTGTGCCGATGTTTGTGATTGTTGCATCAACTGTCATTTCCTGACCTGCTTTAGCACTTGAAGTTAATGCCGCTGTGATTAATGCACTTCCTGAAGGATTGTCTCCAAGAGTAGTTGTTCCTGTGCATCCAAGAATTTCCAACGTTGTAATAAATGTATCTTCTGATTCTTCTTCATAAATTCCATCGTCATATTCATAAAGCGTTCTGAAATCTATCCTATGGTTTCCATTTGCAGTATTTAGGGGGACATTAAATCTAAATTGAATTGTTTCTTCTTCTCCTTCGTCTAAATTAGTAATTTCAAATTCCTGGTCTAAATTTAATGCCGTGTTTCTCATCAAAACCTTTACTCTGTCCTGGTCTCTGTTTCCGATATTAAAGACGGTAAATTCTCCAGTTACTATATCGCCGCAGGATGCTTGAGAATCTATTTCTATGTCGTCCACAATAACCATTCTATCTTTTTCTGTTATTCTATCTATATCAATTTCCTGATAAAATCCTCTGTTCAAATCATTTCCGCTTGTTTCTCTGCAATCTACGTCTTCTCCATCTTCATCATTATAAACTTTTACTGCGAGTTTATAATTGCCGTCATCAAAGTCAGCAGGAACTCTAAATCTGAAGAATCTCTTTTCTTCATCTCCATCGTTAATATTTAACTCAATTTTCTCTTCATCCCCATCGGAGTCGGATAAGTAGTTTAAATCATCTGCAATATTTCTTCCCGCAGAATCAAATAATGCGAGCTCAATTACAACATCTAAATCATCATCTTGATTGTGATTTTCAACTTCAACTTCAACTTCTATTTCGTCTAGCAACTCCCATTTATGGTCTTCTCCGTTTCCATTGTTTTGAACATCTATTTTACTTATAGAAAGATTTGTTCCAACCTGTCCGAAATCACAGAAGGATTTCTTAACCTGGAAGGTTTCTTCTGTTGTTATTGTTCCGGATGTTGCTTTGACGACGACGTTATTAAATCCAAAATTAAATGTGTTTAACGCATCCATTATTACATTAATGGTTTGCTGTGCAGAACCTGCAAGAGAAAATGTTTGGGGATTGAAGACAATACCGAAATTGCTCACTTCAGAAAGTATTACAGGTAAGGTTGTGCTTCCTGTGTTTGTTACTATTATTGATGTGTTTTGTCCTGCTAATATTTCTGTTGTGGGGGTGGTTATTTGTAGAGGGGATTGGGGGGTTATTATTGGAACTGAAAAACTAAAATTCCTATTATCACCACTCCCGCTTGGATCTACCTCAATTATACCTGCAATATTTCCTGTTTGTAGAGCGTTAATATTAACGGTTACAATTTGATTTGATAGTGTTGTTGGGACTGATTGTGTTCCGTTCCCTATGAAAAGAGGCAATTGAGATGTGTCTATTGAACCTATTCCAGATGTCAGCATTGAACCATTCCAACTAAGGTTTGCCGCTGTTAATCCCGTGTTTTTTAAATCAAAAGTAATTTGAAATGATGTTGCACTCTGACTTATATTTGATGGAATAATTTGATTAAATATAGTTAAGCTTGCTGCGCTAACAAATCCAATTAAGGAAACAACAAGTAATGTGAAAAGTCCTAGGAGGCCAAAGATTTTTTTTTGAGTGCTCATTTTTTTCGTTGTAACTTTTTGATTACACACATATTTAAATGTTTCGGTTTAAACGAACTTTGCGTGCTTGCACAAAATTTATATATATGATTTGCTCTTTTTATTGAGGACAAATGGCCATTAGATCTAAAGAAAACTTGCTTGGTGCTTGGGCATTTCTCGTCGGCGTTATTCTTGCTTTGGGGGTTGGTCTTTTAAGTTTTGGAGTGTTGAGTCCTGTGATTTCTGGAATTTTAGTTGTGCTTGGATTGATTGTTGGATTTGTTAATGTTTCTTCAAAGGACGTTAATACATTTTTGTTTGCGGCGGTTTCGTTAGTTATTGTTAGTTTTGCGGGTCTTGAAGGATTGCAGGGATTGAAAGATGCAGAAATTATTGGACTTGATGTGGGAGATTTGGTGAGTTCTACACTCGGGGCATTATTGGTGTTGTTAGTTCCTGCAACAATTGTAGTTGCAATAAAAAGTTTGTTTTCTATTAGCCAGAGTTAAAATTATAGAGAAGTTTAAATTGAAATTGTTAGTTTGATAGAAATTATTTGAATGGGGGAAAGTTGCTGAAATATTCAGAGATTAGGGAAAATACGAACTAAAATTGATTTTATTCAAATATTAACATTAATAATACTTTCAAGATATTATATTTTATCACCTTTAAAGATTGATTAATTAACCGCGGATATAATAAAGGTTAGAATTTTATCTTGCAGGACAGATTTTTAAAAATATATCGCAGGCAATTATCAAAAAGTTGGTTAGTTAAATCATTAATTGCTAAATATTTTATTAATAGTGGGCGGACAACTTAATTGGGTAATTTGAGATAATAACTTACAGAATTACACATTTACACACGATTTAAAAACACATTGAAAGCATTTGGAACATAACATCCTAAAATTAAAAATTGGTTTATATTTCACGCAATCGCTTGCGTTTTTAATAAATTAATAAAAGCTTAAATCGTCTTTTTTTTGTGGTTTTGCGGGAGCTTTATAAACTTCTGCGAATTCAGGAGTTGCTATAATTGAATGGTCTCCGAAACCTGCAATTGAACCTTCTAAAGCATCTACGGTTTTCTTTATCTTGGTGATTGCTCTTTTTAATTCAATAATGTCTTTTGATTTTAAGGGTCTGATATCGATTACTGCAATGGAATATCCTTCTCTTAGTGCCTCAAGAACCTCGTTAACATCGTCATATTTTTTAAGAGTAAATGGTCTTACTCTAATTTTTTCTTTTTTCTGCTGTCCTTGGTTTAAATCTATTTCTACATAATCTTCTGAAACTTCATTTTTACCAAACATCTTTTTTATATCGAAGGCCATGCTTTGAACTAAGCGGGTTAGTATATAAATATTATCGTATTTTGGGATATAAGTATTTGTTAAAACTGCATTAAGTTATCTCTTTGAATTAATCTGATTATTTTTAATAAATCCTATTCTTTCTTTTCAATATTTTTCTCGTTTATTGCATTTCTAAGAAATCCCTGAATTTCTTTTGCTTTTGCTTCGAAAAGCCTTTCTTGTTTGTCTAAGGATTCATTTCTCAATTCAAGAATTCTCTTTTTTTCCCCCAAACTTTCAAGAGTTTTTTCTTTGTCAGCTTTAATCATAATTGTGCCGACTAATTTATAGATGGATTCATTCGTGTTTTTAATTTCTTCTAACGCATTGATAGTTTCACCTAATTCCATCTGGAAAGCTTGTTTTTGCATTAAAACATTCTGCAAGTTGTTCTCTAAAATCTGAAGCTCTTGCAGTTTTTCCTGTGATTCCTGATTTAATTCCATTTAAATTGCCTTTATTTTTACTATATGCTTTCTTGGCTTGTAGAAAATTTTTGAATTGCACGCAGGACAATTAAATCTCTTTTCAAGTATTTTGTTTGTTGTTGTTTTCCCGCATTTGAAGCATTTATATTGTGCCATAATTATTTGTGTTTTGTGGGTTTTTAAGTTTAAGGGTTTATTGAATATGCTTTAGATGCAAATGTTTTTCCGCATTTTTCGCAATTCCATATTCCGACTGCTTGTCTTTTGACTCCTGATTTAGTGCAGAAAGGACATTTTTGTTTTTTTCTTTGCAAACTTTCTACAGCGTTAAGTTTCTTTCTGACTCTTGTTCCATATCCTGCACCAAAACGACCTGATGCTTTTATTTTCTTTTTCTTTGCTGCCATATTAATTAATTACTTGGATAATGCTTTTTAAATTTTGGTATTTAATATAAATGGGGCCGCCCGGATTTGAACCGGGGTCACGAAGTCCCAAACCTCGGATACTAACCAGACTATACTACGGCCCCTTATTTAAAATGATAAATGAAGGTATTTAAATTATTTCTTGGACGCCGGTTTCTTTTCTGGTTTCTTTTCTTCCTTCTTCTCTTCTTTCTTTTCTTCTGGTTTCGCAACCGTTGTCGTTGCTTCTGCTTTTGCCGCTTCTTCAGCCGCTTTAGCTTCTTCAGCCGCTTTTGCTAATGCCTCTTGTTTGGATTTTATCTCATTGAAGTAATTATCAAGTTCTTTTCTCTTTTCCTGAGAAACTTCTGTTTTTTCCTGATTAATTTCAGAGTCATAATTTCCAGAGTTAATTTCTGCAATCACTTCCTGAGGACTTTTACTTTCTATGAGGACTCCAATAGAAACACAAGAGCCAGCGACGAGCTTTACTGCCGCCTTTAAATCTTTGGCAAGCATACCAGGCATTTTTGTTTTTGCAATTAATATTGTCTGCTCAATTGAAAGATTCCCTGCTTTTGTGTCGCTCGGACGTCCCGAACCTTTGTCAATCTTTAATTCTTTTTTTATCAGTTCTGAAACCGGAGGCGAATAAACTTTTATTTTGTAATTTTTTGTTTTACTATCAACATCTAATTCTACCGGAACTTTCATTCCCTTGAATCCTTGCGTTTCTTTATTTACATCTTCTATAACTTTTCCTAAATTGACTCCCATTGGACCAAGTTGCTGTGCTACTGTTGGTCCCGGCTTCATTGCTCCGCCTTCAACAATCAGTTTAATTATAGGCATTTTCTTCCTCCTCTTCCTCTTCCTTTTCTCTTCTTACAACTCTTATATTATCCATTTTTACAGTTACTGGAATTGGAACTGCGGCACCCAATAATGAAACTACAACTTCTCCCTTCTTCTTGTCAATTCTCATAACTTTTCCTTTTTCATTTTTGAAGTGGTCTGCAATCATCTCGACAATGTCGCCTACTTCTATATTAAAATCTTCTGCTTCTGGCTGAAGTATATTTTTAACTTCGTCATATGAAACCGTTTTTCCGATTATGCCTTTCACATAGGGAAGATTAAAAGAGGATTCTTCTGCAGAATCTCTGTCTGCCGCCTCGAGGATAATATAACCCTTTAATCCGTGAGGTCTTACTATTGCATAAACAGAAAGATTCTTTTTTATAGCTCTGTCATAAATCATTTCAAGAGCTTTTTCTTCTTTATTTGTTGTGACTTTTACAATAAATATCATTTTTCAGTTCCAACTACCTCTTGATATTAAAGAAGTAGTGGTTTTAAGGGTTTTGGATGGTTTATAAAAGTTTCTGTGGCGTTAATTGAAAGCTTTCACAACTAATGAAATTAAAAAACCTATAATGCCCAAGACAAGAATTCCTATTGCCGAAACTTTGGAGATTAAACTGAATTCTTGTTTTGTCGGCTTCTTTAAAATTCTCCAAACTCTTACAGATTGTGCAATAAATGATTTTAGCTTTCCCATGAATGTTAAAGAAATGAAGAGTTTTTAAAATTGTTCATTGAGCTTTTTAATTGAAGGTTTAAGTTTTTTAAGTTTACAAATAATGTGATTATTTGATTTTGCGATTAATTGTGTGGGCTTATTAATCTCTTAAAAACCTTATTCCTAATTCTTCGTCGATAGTTGATTCCTTATTAGTAAACCTTTGCGAAGAGCCGAGGATTTGTGAGCTTTGCACCCCGGTTACTATCAATAAAACTTTTAGTGATTTTTCCATATCTGCGGAAATTTTTGCACCTGAAATTATTTTTGCATCAGGAGCAACTCTGTTGTTTATTTCCTCCATTACTTTTCTATATTCGTCTAAAGACATATCTGGTCCGCCTATGACATTTACTAATGCCCCTTTTGCTTTATCTATACTCACATCAAGCAATGGATTGTGAATTGCCCTTTCTACTGCTTCAATTGCCCTATTTTGAGAACTGTCTGATTCTCCTATGCCTATTAAAGAAACTCCCCCGTTTGACATTACTGCTTTTACGTCTGCAAAGTCTAAGTTTACTAATCCTGAAGAGGTAATTAATTCCGCTATTCCCTTAACCGAATTTGTTAGTATTTCATCTGCTACCTTGAAAGCCGTTTGTATTGGAAGTTCGGGAGCTAATTCTAATAATTTATCATTTGGTATGACAATTAAAGTATCCACTATGGATTCTAGGGTTTCCAGCCCATATTGGGCGTTTTCTATTCTTTTTTGGCCTTCGACAGTAAATGGAAGAGTAACCACTCCTATAACTAACGCCCCTTGTTTTTTTGCAATATCTGCGATTACTGAAATTGCACCTGTTCCGGTACCCCCTCCAAGCCCGCAGGTTACAAATACGAGGTCTGAATTTGATAATTTTTTCTTTATTTCCTGTTCTGATTCTCTTGCCGCTTCTTCTCCGATTTTGGGATTGCTTCCTGCACCAAGACCTGCAGTTAATTCTCTTCCAATAAGTATTTTGGAATCAACATTTGCATATAATAAATCCTGTGCATCTGTATTTACTGCGATTACTTCGCAACCTTTTATCCCTATTTCTTTCATCCTTGAAACGGAATTATTTCCACCCCCGCCAATACCAATTACCTTTACTCTCGTAGATTGTTTTTCCAATAAAGATTCTAATTCTTGGTCTATAGAACTGTTATTGTTTATGTGCGATTCTATTGTAATGTCTGGCATTTAATATGAAAATGAGATTTCTTTATAAGGATTATTATACTAATCTGAAGTGTAATTAAACGTAGTTCTATTTTGGAGTGTTTTCGGGAGATTCATTATTTGATTCCTGTGCAGATCTTTTTTCTTCAAGTTTAAACTCTAAATCTTTTCCTATTAAATCTTTGAATTTTTCTTTTTGCAAATTAATCATCTGTTCAAATATTTGGGGACCTTTTACAAACACTGCTGTTTCTGAAATTTCAAAATCTGGTTTGAATCTTAAAAAGAATTGAAAGAATGCCTCTGACTTTTCATTTAAATCAATTACTTTTCGAGTTATGATAAATTTGTATTTCAAATCTTTTCCTGAAAGAGGATTATTAAAATCGGTTATTACCCTTGCTCCGGATATTGTGATTACTCTTGCAAACTGATTATCTAAAAGTAATGCGGCTCCGGGCTTCGGATTGATATTTTGGCTTCTGAAAACGTTTAGGGGAATAGTTTTTACTAATTCCCTTCTTCTTTGCCCAAAACCATCTAAATAGGGAATTTCTATTTCATACTCTTTGTTTAATTCCTTTCCTTCCAATGCCTTGTCAAATCCCGGAACAATCATATTTTCCCCGACGATAACTATTGTTTTTTCAGGTTTTGCATCTGGTGAAAGGGATTTTAAATCTTCGGGGATATTTGAATCAAATATATTTCCATTAGAATATCCCGTAAATTTTAATTCTATGAAATCCTTTTTTCTTACTATTTCAGTGTTTTCCATCATTAGTATGCGAGTAGAAGGTTTTATAAATATTTCTTGTAACTTTTTGGTATGGTTTTAAAATTAATATCGGCTGCCACTGCAAAATCGGGGACAGTTATTTTATGGGAAGGGGTGGCTTGCACTGTAAAGTCCAGCGACCATAGCAAAACAGGGAAGCACGGACACACCAAATGCAGAATGGAAGTTGTGGGCATATTTGATAATAAGAAAAGAATTGGAGTTATTCCCGGAGATGAAAAATTAGAGGTTCCATTGGTAGAGAAGAAAAAAGCCCAAGTATTAGGCGTTTCAGGCGATAAGGTAAGTGTAATGGACCTTGAAAGTTTTGAAACTCTTGAGCTGTCTTTTGCAGAAGAATTAAGAAACCAGATTGAGGAAGGAAAACAAGTAGAATATTGGGATATAGAGGGAGAAAAATTAATAATGAGGATTTTATAAATGGCAACAAAAATACCAGCGGCACAAAACAGACTTTTTAAGAATGTTTATGTATGTAAAAACTGCGGACAAAAGATGAAAACAACTTCGTTAAAAGTTATAGCACGGACGGTAAAATGCAGAAGATGCAGTAAACATAATTTTAGGCCGATAAAGTCTAAGAAAAAATAATGGGTATAAAAAGTGGTTAGTTTTTTTGTATATGACATAGTGTTCCTGATTTTGTTCGGGATTCTGGCAGGATGGTTTTTTTATAGAAATAAAAAGAATGTTAAGAGGCATGGGTGGATTTTTTTATATCACAGCAAGGTAGGAATAAAGTTTATTGAATGGACTGCTAAAAAGTTTGAGAGAATATTGAAGCCGTTGAGTTATGTGGTTATTGCTTCAGGGTATGCATTAATGGCGGGAATTTTGTGGCTTTTGACTAAGACTGTTTGGGTTTATGTGACTCAACCAATACCAACAGAATTACAAGGACTTCCCCCAATAGCACCTTTAATTCCTTATTTTCCTAAAATATTTAATTTAGAATCTTTATTTCCTCCTTTGTATTTTACATATTTCTTGATTGCTCTGGCGATTGTTGCAGTCTCTCACGAATTTTCTCACGGGATTTTCGCAAGACTCTGGAAGATTAAAGTTAAAACGACAGGTCTTGCATTTTTTGGACCTTTCTTTGGAGCTTTTGTAGAGCCTGATGAAAAACAAATGGAAAAATCGGGAAAGTTCAAACAATTGAGTATTTTAGGAGCCGGAACATTTGCTAATATGGTTATGACAATTTTATTTGGATTAATTATGTGGGGCTTTTTTGCCTTGAGCTTTGCACCTGCAGGGCTTGAGTTTAACACATATGCTCAAACAATAGTTAATGTTTCAAGTATCACAATGATTGGAAATGTTACATTGGAAACCATCGGAGAAATTCCAAGTTTTGCAGAAGAAGGATTAAATAGAATTACTCTGGATTCGGGAGAAATTGTTTTGATTCCAAATGGGCTTCTTACCGAAGAAGTTTTATTGAATAATGAGCAAATTGTCGGTTTTGAAAATTCTCCTGCAATAAATTCAAGGTTAGAAGGTGCAATTAAGAAGATAGGAGATTATGAAGTTAAGAGTCACAAAGACTTAATTAATGCTCTTGAAAATTATTCTCCGAACGAACAGGTTAAGATTATTACAATACAAAGCTCGGGAGAAGTAGTGTACGATGTAATTCTTGGAGATAAAAATGGAAAAGCCTATTTAGGAGTTGGATTTTATTCTCAAGAAAGAGGGGGATTTTCAGGGAAGATTTATTCTATCTTTTCTAAAGTAAAACAGCCAAATGTGTATTATGAAGCAACGTGGGACGGCGATTTTGTAGTCTTCATATATGATTTATTATGGTGGATTATTGTTATTAACATACTGGTTGCTTTGATGAATATGCTTCCCGTATCAATTTTAGATGGGGGAAGATTCTTTTATATCACAATATGGGGAATTACTGGAAAAGAAAAAATAGGAAAGAAAGCCTATGCAATTGTGACGTGGTTTATTTTACTTTTAGTTGTATTAATGATGGCTAAGTGGTTTCTTAATTTATTCTAATGTGATTTGGGGTATTTATGAACTAAAATTTATAAATTAATATTTGATAAAACGAGGGAAATAATCTAAATGCAAATAGATTTTTGATGATTTCCGATGATAAATTGCTTAAAAATAGTTTTTATAACTGAAATGTGTGAAATATTTTTATAATTAATTAACAAATAATAATTTATAGGCGATAAAGTATGATACTTTAAAACTTTTATTGATGGTGTTTTTTAAATTAAGCCAATTTTAATTTGTTTATGCAATAATCTCTTTATTATTTATTGGCGTTATTTTATGATATTAAATATATACTTTGGCAAACTTGGTGCGGTGCAAATTTTAATTATTTGTGAAAAAGTAAGTTCTTGTTGATGTTTGAATTGCAAATCCACTTCCTGTTGAATATGCATTAACAAGAGTTTCATCACCTTGCAAGGATATTATTTTCCTTGATGACCCAGTTGCAAGAGGTTCATATTTTACTTCCCCACCAATTTGGTAAACCCTATCTGGGCGACCATCTCCGCCTATATCTGCAAAAATTATACCTGGACCAGAGGGGTTTATATCCGAAGAATTTTCCCTCGTGCTTTTGAGCTTAAATCCTAAAGCACTTCTTTGCTCAGGTATTGATTGATTTTGCGGCTGTGAAGCACATCCAGTTAAACCAATAGATAATGCTAATATTGCAGCTGTTAATTTTTCTTTTAAGGTCATGGAAATAGTTTGGATATTGATTATTTAAGTTTAGTTAATAACCTCAACTCCGTTTTTTGTGAATACTACTAAACGTATTCCTACAGGGAGGGACAATAATGCAGAGATTAGTGCCATATGCTCTTTTCCATTGCCTGAAGCGATTGATAAATGGGCTTCAAAACCTGAAAGTTTTGGCTTTAATTTTTGAAGGATTTCTTCCTTTAATTCTGTTAAGGGTTTTGTTGTGTCTACTATTATTGTTTCGGTTTTTTTTGTGGAAGAAAAATCTGGAGAGGATTTTGATTTTACTAAAATTATTTTTTCCCAATCTCCCCGATTGATTAAACCTGTAATTTGCCCCCAAGTTTCTTTATCGTTACCAAGAAATGCCACTAATTCCATTTCAGGATGTTGTGAGGAGAAGGTTTATAATAATTGTTGTTCTCCTGAAATTATGGATGTTCCATTACACGAAATAACTTTAAGAAAATATGAAAAACCTTATGGCTCTTCTAAGAGGGAATTGGTCAGAAAAATTTGCCTTTCTATTGGGTTGTTGCAACCCGGGGATTCAAGAGATGTTGTTGTTGATGTTCTTCTTGTTTTAGATGATGCTAAAAATGATAGGAAAGAATTAACTTCTGTTGAGATTCAGGAATTGGTAAAAAAAATAAGAAAAGAAAACTCCCTTGAAGAAAGAGGAATTGCTGAAAGCAATATAAGAAGACAACTAAAAAGGCTTAGGGATTTGATGTTAGTGGATAAAAAACAAAACTTATATCGCCTGTCTGAGTTTGAGCCACTATCTGAAATATTTGAGAAAAAGATTGAACAGTTTCTTATTCCGCATACTTTGGAAAGAATAAAGGAGTATTTGGGTAAATTGGATTAAATTTTACTGATAAATTATCTGATGAAAGAGATGTAGTTAAGATATCGTCGGAGAGTTATTAGATTCTTAAAGAAGTGGGGTGAGGATGAATCACTTTGATTATATAGCAGAAGACAAAATATAGATAATTCTGATAATTGGAACACTATTTGTCCAGAATTCTCTATCTGTACAATTCTGAAAACAATTGTGCTAATCAACAGAATTGTCCATATTTTGAACAGTTTTTTGTTCTTCCG
>JAUYJY010000054.1 GCA_030699205.1 Candidatus Pacearchaeota archaeon | reverse complement strand
TAAATTGTGGGACGGCTTCCGCTGTTATATTCGTCTGACCAAAGGGAAGACCTAAAATTTAGTGCAACGTTCCGAAGGAAAATTTTAGAGTTTTTGGATTACTGATAAATTCGACCGTAGGGAGTGTATATGTCCGAAGGACGAGAGAGGGGCGTCAGATTTTTTGCTTCTTTTTTTTAAAAAAAGAAGATAGAAGGGGCGTCTTGTTTTGGTTCTTTTCTGAAAAGAACATCTAGGGGCGTCATTTAATTTTATTTATTCTATCTTTTGCAATATCAAAGAATTCATCGTCAAGTTCAATTCCTATAAAATTTCTGTTTAATTTTTTAGCAACTGCTCCAGTAGTACCAGACCCCATAAATGGATCTAAAATAGTATCATTTTTATTACTTCCTAATTCTATTATTCTTTCAAGTAGAGCTTCAGGTTTTTCTGTAGGATGTTTGGTTATATGTCTTTGAGCGTTTATTATCCATAAATTTCTAAGCTGTTTTCCATTATTGTATTCCTTTCCTTTTTGATAATTAAATTTATACTTCTTCGTTTTACTCGCTAACCAAATCATTTCGGTAGATGGAGCAAGTCTGTTAGGTTGTAATTGTGGGGGGGCATTTGGTTTAAACCAGACAATATCATTTATTATCCAATATCCCATTTTTTTAAGTAAAAAACCGACAGAAGGATGGTTATGTAATGTTCCAGAAATCCAAATAGTTCCATCATCTTTTAGAACTCGCATACATTCCTTTATCCAATCATAATTAAATTTATCAATATCTGTAACCATATCCCAAACGCCCTTATCACATTTTACTTTTCTCCCATTAACGCAAGTAATATGATTTTTTCCAGAAAGATTATAGGGTGGGTCTGCAAATATCATATTTACAGAATTATCTGGCATTTTTTTAAGAATGCTTATACACTCCCCTTTTTTCAAATCAACCCTCTTTTTAACCATACTAAGATGATAAAACACACAATATTTAAATATGTTGGCTTTTAAATTGTTAATAGGGGAAGTTATAATGAAAAAACCATGGTCGATATCAACAACTGTAAGAAATCCTGAAAGAGTTAGAGACTTTTTGAAAGTTTTGAAATTAATGGAAAATGAAGAATGGACAAAAGAAAGTCAGGCAAAATTTCAAACACTTTTAATTCAAAATAGAATTTATGGTTTTGGAAATCTACAGTTTTATAGTGGTCTTCCTAAAGAGGATATTAAACTAATTGATAATCCTAAAAATAAAATAACATTTAACAAAGCAAAAGAAATTTTTGAAAAGAAAAATTATAAAGATCCCTCAATGCGAGGAAGGCAATCTTTTAGTTTGTTGAAAAAACTAGGATTAGTTTATTTAGATGAAGAAGATAAAATAATAATTTCAAAATCAGGAGAATCTTTTTTAAAAGAAGACTATGATTTAACTGAAATTTTCTTTAGAAGTTTTTTAAAATGGCAATTACCTAACAAAGCAACAACCGATTTTAAGGAAAAAGATGGATTTAATATAAAGCCATTTGTAGGAATTTTGCATTTAATAAAAAAAGTAAATGATAAATGGGAAGAAAAAGGAAATAAGCCCGTTGGATTACACAGAAAAGAATTTTTAATTTTTGCACATCTTTTGGTGAATTATGAAGATATTGATGAGATGGCAAAAAAGATTATTGAATATAGAGAATCAAAATCTAAAGTTGAAGGAAAAACAAACAAAAAAGATTTTGATAATAAATACCATTTTCAATATGTAAAAGATTTATTGGGAATTACAGACGAAAAAGCAATTAATAAAGTAATAAAAAATTGTAAAGATTATTTAGACAATACTATTAGATATTTTAGAGTGACAGGTTATGTAAGTTTGAGGGGTGGCGGTTTTTACATAGATTTAGAAAAAAGTAGAGAAATAGAAATTTCATTACTTTTAGAATCTGATGATGCTTCCATTAAAAATTTTGAGAATAAATCTGAATATGATTTTTATTTAGGAGATATGACTTTACCTAAACTTCCTTGGGAAACAAAAGAAACACTAAATAAAATAGCAAATGAAATTATCAAAGAAATTAAAACATTAGAATATGGAATAAATCTGAATAAATTTAAATTTAAAATTCTCGAAAAATTGAGCATTGATGAATTAGATCAGTATATTGAGGATTTAAGAAATTATAAATCATTATTATTTGAACAAAAGGATCATACTGAATCTCAAGGATTAGATAAACTAAAAGAATATATTAAGAATTTAAAAGAGATTTATGAATTACCTAATAGAGCATTAATGTTAGAGAAATATATCACATTGGGATTAAATGCTTTAAATGATGCACTTAGAATTAAACCAAATTATTCTGTTGGAGATGATAACGAGCCAAAAAATACTGCTCCAGGTGGAAAACCAGATATTGAATGTTTTTATGAAAAATTTAATTCTATCTGTGAAGTTACCCTCTTAAAAAATAGAAGCCAATGGTTTAATGAAGGACAACCAGTAATGAGACATCTAAGAGATTTTGAAAGTGAAAATAAAGACAAACCAGCATATTGTTTATTTATTGCTCCTGAAATTCATAGGGACACAATAAATACATTCTGGCAAGCAATTAAATATGAATACGAGGGGAATAAGCAGAAAATTATTCCTTTAACAATAAAACAATTTATTACATTATTAGATATACTTGTTAAAATAAAAGAACACAATAAGGACTTTACCCACTCTAAATTAAGTAATCTATACAATAATATTTTAGATATTAGTGATGTTTCTAATTCTTCGTCATGGTTAAATGAGATTTCTGAAAAAATAACTTCATGGGAAACAGAGGTATTAGCATGAAAGATATAATTAATAAAAATCATGAAGGCGATTGTATAAAAATAATGAGTGATTTGCCTAAAGGTAAAATTCATTTAGTATTAACTGACCCCCCTTATAATGCATCAAATGGCGGTGTAAATTTGCCAGATAATAAAACTGGCGGAGCATATTATAAAGTAAATGAGAAATGGGATAAATTTTCTTATGAAGATTATATGGATTTTACAAACAAATGGATTGATGAAGCAGATAAAATTCTTGCCCCTAATGGTTCCATGATGGTTTGCGGTTCTTTACATAATATTGGAGAAGTAATTATAGCATTAAAAGATAAAGGATATAAATTTATTAATTTGATAACATGGAGAAAAACCAATCCTATGCCAAGCATTACAAAAAGAACTTTGACACACTCTACCGAATTTATTGCATGGTTTGCAAAAGGAAAAGGATGGAAATTTAATTATAATAATATGAAAAAATATAATCAAGGTAAGCAATTAAGAGATGTTTGGGAATTTTCTGTTTGTCAAGGTTCTGAAAGGATTAAAGGGGAAAATGGAAGAGCGGCACATCCAACTCAAAAACCATTAGAATTATTTACTCGACTGGTTGAGATGGCAACAGACGAGGGAGATATTGTTATAGACCCATTTATGGGAAGTGGAACAACTGCTTTGGCTTCTATGCAATTAAATCGAAATTGGATAGGCATTGAAAAAGACAAAAGTTATATTGATTTAGCAAATAAAAGAATCAATAAACATAAGAAAAATACTAAATTAAAGGAGTTTTGTTAAAATGGCATTTGTTTATAGATTTATATGCAAAGCAATTAAAAAAATACCTGAAGATGTTAGTCAAAAGTTGAAAGAGTATAAAGAATATGATCATCAGCAAATTATCTCCGCAATAGATTTATTTAAACCAGTAATTATAGAAGATAAAGAGTATGTAAGGGGAAAAATATATTATAGAGGTATTCAAAGTTCTTTTGATTTAGTTGAAGAAAATGGAGAAGTAAAAGAGAAAGAAATAAAGGTTCCTTATGTTGCTAGTGTAATCTTTTTCTTAAGTACTAATTCCGATGCAGTTTTATTTTCAGGAATTAAAGAAGGTAGTTCTTTTGGTCATCAAGTTATTTCAAAAGCTTTATTCGGAGATTCATCATCGGTTTTACCTATAGAATTTAATTTGCATAAAATAGAACAATCTGTAGCTCAAGGAGAATTTTCTAATTTGTGGGCTCATGCTTACAAGAGGCAAGGAAATATAAAATCAAGAATTGAATTTGGAGAGAATATTAATGAAGATGAAGAATTCGTGCCATCTGGAACAGTGGATAAATCTTTTTTAGGAATATGCGTTACTCAAGATTTCGAAGAAATGAAAATAAAAGTGTTCAGAAGTGGAGGGATAATGTTTTATAAAAATTGGGATAACGAAACACATATAGTTGATGTCTTTAATCTTGTTAAGATATTTTTAAAATATAGTATGACTCAGTTACAACTCTGATTTAACAAAATATTTGTTTATTATACTCTGCAAAATTATAGGTTTTTCTGATTTGATTTTAAAAACATCATTGCCTAAAACAATCTCGCAATTAAAATCTTTTTCTAATTCTTTTTTTAATGAATTCCAATTACTTTTAACTTCGTTTTCTTTTTTGATTGTTAATATATAATAAATGTTATGAGTTCGATTATTAAGCAGTTTGAATAATATTTGAGTATATTCCTCTAATTCATTAAATAATTTGTATAAATTCTCTTGTCCCCTAAAATTTAAATTGATATTATTTATTTGAATCTTTAATGATTTGTCAGGTTTATTGAAAAATGAAAACCTATAATAATAATTTAGAGGTGAAGAAAAGGAAATATAATTTTTTCCTTCCGAAGCATGTTTTACATTTTTAGTTTTTGACTTAAAAGTCTTAATGAAGTTTGAATCTATCGTTATTTCAGAATCGCAAAGAAAAAATAAATCTGCTTCCATTTGCTTATTTTTTAACCAATAAAAGGAATAGTGTATTTTTTCTTTATTTTTGTTATAATATTTCCTAATCCAATTAAGAGGTTTAATAATCCATGTAAGTTTCATAATAATCTGGATAAAACAAGGAAGTTTATATTATTTGCTTTTTAAAATGTAAGACGCCCCCTAATAAAATTTCTTTTTCCGCAGAAAAAGCCTATATGTGCGAAGCACTGACGCCCCTTCTAATTAATATCGACCGTAGGGAGTGAAAATGTCCGTAGGACGACGCCCCTCTCTCTTTTTGTTTCTTTTTTCTAAAAAGAAAAGTAAGTAATCCAAAAATTGAATATAACATCAGGGATATACGAAGTTTTTCTGGAACGTTGCGGAAGAAAAATTTGGGTGAGGGGCGAGCCGAGCCCCGAACCGTATATCCTTTGTTATCTGTCCCGACGACCAACGGGAGGAGAGCGCAGCGGGGTGCGAACGAAGTGAGCAAGTTCCCAAAGCACGCGCACATCAATTATTTCTTTTTAGAAATCATCACTTTCATCGGCCAATTTAGACAATACATTTCATCTTTCTTCTCAATCCCGAGAATTTCCTCTGCACCTTTAAGACATTCTTGTGGGGTCGTTTTTGTCATTGCATGAATTTTATACAAGAATGTTCCAATTTCCGCTTTAGTCTTAAACTTCCATTGGATATTGAGGTCATGTATTTTCGGTGTTTCCAATCCTGCCAAAAAACAAAGGCTTTCTGCGAATTCATCTGTCCAAAATGCAACTTCGTGTCCTGTTGCACAAAATTTTGCCACTTTATCATCAAAGTGTTGAGCTAACTTTGAACCATGCCAAACATCAGCAATTACTAACCTTCCATCCCTTTTCAGAATCCTTGCAAAATTTTGGAAAGCCTTTGTTTTGTTAAAGCAATGATGCATTGCACCAAAAGACCAAATAGCGTCAGCGGTTTCTTTTTCCAGATTTAGAGTATCAGCACCTGCTTCAACTAATTTAATATTATCTTTATTTAAATCCTTGACTTCTTCTAATTGTTCATTTGATGGATCTGATACGGTAAGTTGTTTTACCATGTCAGATAATATTCCCGAAAAGAAACCGCTGCCTGCTCCAATTTCTAAGACAACTTCGTTGTCTTTTGGTGCAAGATATTTCTTCATGACCTCAATATCCTCGTCTCTTGCGTGAGGAAATTCTCTTAAAGATTCTTTGTATAAATTGGCTCTAACGCCACTAAATTCTGCCATAGTATTAGTGATGATTTCTAATTATTAAAAAGGTTACTATATTAAGCGTGCTTTGGGAATTACAGATAACACTATGGACATTAACCTTTTATAGGTTATATGTCCGTTTATAGAATGTTTGATAACCTTTTTATATTATAATCATCTTTGCCATATATGGAAAGTTTACTTAAAAAATTAGAAGAGAATCTTAAACTGAGAAATTACTCTAAAGAAACAATTAAAGGTTATTTATCACATGTTAAAAATTACCTTGAATATGCAAGATCTAAGGGAATAAGCTCACAAAGTGCAAAATATTTCTTATTAATAAAAATATCAAAGAATAATCCTTCCTCAGTAGGACATAATGTTTTTGCACTAAAATATTTTTTTAGAGAAATTCTGCACCAGAAACTGGATGTTCCAAACCCAAAAAGAAACAAGACTCTTCCCAATATCTTATCTGTTGAAGAAATAAAAAGAATGATTGAATTTACTAATAATATAAACCATAGATTTATTATAAAACTTCTATATGGTGCAGGGTTGAGGGTTTCTGAAATTGTTAATTTGAAAAAAAAGGATTTGTATTTTGAAGATAATTTAATTCATATAAAACTTGCGAAAGGAAAAAAAGACAGATTTGTTAAAATTCCTGATTCTATAAAAGAAGAACTCAAAAGTTTTTGCATTTTAGATAACTCTGAAATTTTATTTCCATCAAACCGTGGGGGGAAGCTTACAAAAAAAACAATTGGAAAGATTGTGGAGAATTCGGCAAAAAAAGCTGGGATTAAAAAGAGAGTTTATCCCCATTTATTAAGGCATAGCTTTGCTACTCATTTGTTAGAGCAGGGAACTGATTTGAGGATTATACAAAAATTATTGGGGCATTCATCAATAAAAACAACGCAAATTTATACACAAATATCTCAGAGTTCAATAAAAAATGTGAGGAGTCCCTTGGATAGTTTGTAATATGGAAAAAATAAAAAAAATATCAGAAAATATCTGGGAAATTCCAAAAGAAGGAAATATGAAAGTTTCTGGAAAGATTTTTGCTTCTGATAAACTAATTGAAAAAATACGAAAAGATAAGACGCTTGAACAGGTTAAGAACGTTGCTTCTCTTCCGGGAATTGTAGAATATTCATTAGCAATGCCTGATGCGCATCAGGGATATGGAATGTGTGTTGGGGGAGTTGCGGCTTTTGATTTAAAAACGGGAATTGTTAGTCCCGGAATGACTGGGTATGATATTAATTGTGGTGTCCGTCTTTTATCCAGTGATTTGAACAAGGATGAATTTATGAAAAAGAGAAAAGAAGTTACTCATCAATTAAAGAGAGATGTTCCTTCCGGCGTCGGAATGAAGAGTGATATTAGATTAGACAATAAATCAATAAATGAAGTTTTAGAGTGGGGGGTTTCTTGGGCTGTCGGGAAGGGCTATGGTGTTGAAGAGGATATTAAGAATTGTGAAGATAATGGCTGTATTGAAGGTGCGAATGCAGATAAAGTTTCTACGAAGGCTAGAGGAAGGGGAATGAATCAATTGGGAAGTTTGGGTGCGGGAAATCATTTCTTGGAAGTTCAAGAAATAGAAGAGATTTATGATGAAAAAACTGCTAAAGTTTTTGGCTTGAAAAGGGGAAAGATTTGTGTTTTAATACACTCTGGAAGTCGTGGTCTTGGGCATCAAACTGCTTCTGATTATATAAAAAAGTGTGAGGAGGAATATGGAATAAAACATCTGCCTGATAGGGAACTTGCTTATGCCCCCATTGATTCTGATTTAGGAAGAGATTATTTGAGTGCAATGAGGGCTGCGGCTAATTTTGGTTTTGCAAACAGGCATTTAATTATGTGTAAAACCCGCGGAGTTTTCAAGAAATACTTTAATGAAAATTTAAAATTAGTTTATGATGTTGCACACAATATAATTAAATTTGAAGAATTTAATATAAATGGGAAGAAAAAGATTCTTGCAGTGCATAGGAAAGGTGCGACTCGTTCTTTTGGACCGGGTCGGGGGGAGTTGCCTAAAAAATATAGGCAAACAGGACAGCCCATTTTTATTCCCGGAAGTATGGGGACTTATTCTTATGTTTTATGCGGGACTGAAAAAGCAAGAGCAGTTTCGTTTGCATCAACGGCACACGGTGCGGGGAGGGTTTTATCGAGGACTTTCGCTAAAAATAATATTAGTATTGAGAAATTAAAGAAAGAATTAAATGATAAAGATGTTTATGTTGAAGGTGGGAGTTTTGCAGGATTGATTGAAGAAGCTCCTGAAGCATATAAAGATGTTAACGAAGTCGTTAAAGTTTCTCATGAGCTGGGGATAGGAAATTTAGTCGCAAGACTGAAGCCTTTGGCTGTTATTAAAGGTTAACGAGGGATTTATAAATATTAGATTGTATCAAATATTATGAAGAGGTGGCGTGTAATTTTAGGAATTTTGTTTTTAATTATGGGAGTTTTTGTTCTTCTTGGAACGGAAGGAGTTTATGCACAGGCTGGCATTGCTGTTGATGATTCTGGAAACATTTATGTTTCTCAAACAATTCAAAGTAGGATTGTGAAAATAGATTCATCAGGAGTTGAAAGTGTTTTTGCTGGAGGAGAATATGGTTATTTAGACGGGGAAGGAACTAATGCGAGATTTAAACTCCCAGGTAAAATAATGTTTGGACCTGATGGATACTTGTATGTTGCAGATGAGCACATCCCTGCAATAAGAAAAATTTCTCCTTCTGGATTGGTAAGCACTGTTGCAGGTGATGGAAATATTATGGGAAGTACTAACGGTGCATTGAATGATGCCAGATTTTCTCATATTACTGGACTATTTGTTACAACCCTTGGCGAAATTCTTGTTTTGGATAAGGGTAATAGTAAAGTTAGATTGATAAAAAATCCTGAGAGTCCTAACGGACAAGTTATAGATATTGCGGGGGGCTATCCTTTCTCATTGGTATCCCCCATTCATTGCAACGCTATGAATTTTGGATATCCAATAGACATAATTGCAGAAACAAAAGATGTTTCTGGAAATTCATATTCTTATGATATTATAGTTGCTGATAAGTTTGCCCACGTTATTTGGGCATTTAGATATTCTGAAATTGATGGAGTTACAAGTGGATGCCAAGGAACCTATTTTGGAGAGTTTTGGAATGCTGGATATCATGAAGGGAACCCTACCCAAATGCCTTTGTTTAGTGGACCATTAGCAATAGAGGCTTTTGACTATTCTTCAGATGGAAATCCAAAAATTGGTTATTGGAATAATGATTTGTTAAAATTATGGATTTCGGATGGTGCGAATTTTGTGATAAGATATTTTACAAATGAAAGAGGTTATCCTGAAACAACCCCCTTTACAAGCACGAGGATACCTTTTAGTTATATGTCTGGAGATAATTATAATGGTTTTGCTTCTTGGTATTCTCCGGGAGGCACTCCATTTGTAACTCCTTCAATATTTCTTAGGGGGGATGATATTCTTGTTAAGGCAAATAATGCTTTTGAATATTCTGGAGATTATAACTTTTATTTTGGATCTGCTTACGGACCATCATTTCTTAGAAAACTTACAGACAACAATCCTGAGGCAGCTGATGGAGTTTGGAAATCGGGAATCATTCCAATAAACTTAGAACCAAATTCCTGTCAGAATGAAGATGATGTTATTCTTAGGTTATCTAACCCTTATGGAGCATACGGAGAAGTATATAATGGTGCAGGAAATTATAGGACTGAAATATGTTATAGTAATGTTTTTGGACAAACTGCTCCTGAAAATCCAGATAGAACTTGTGCAAATCTTCCTGAATTAGTTTTGAGACTTAGTTCTGAAACCGGTGCTTTGGCAGAAGTTCCTGAGGGAAATTCAGTTTTTTCTAATCCTGTTGATGTGTGTTATGAAGGATTAGATTGCAGGAGTGTTGGCGTTGGTAGTTGCGATATTGGAGAAACGGAAGTTGTTAGTTTAAGTGAAGATACTAATGCATTACTTGGAATTGCAGGAACCTATGGGTATGTAGGAACTGCGAAAATTTGCTGTTCTGTTTCTGCTACTCCTGAAGAATTCTCGAACCTAAAATGGCTTGACTTTTCAAATAAACAGATTCCAGATACAAACCCAAACCAAGAAGTATGTGTTGGCAATTGGGTTAAGACATTTTCGTCAAGCGGATTTGATTCAGGAAATGAAGTTGAATTTAAGATTTATGACAATGATTTAATTTTTAATGACCCTATTAAGACATTAACCGGGAGTGTGGATGGGAATGGAAACGTTTATGCCGAATGGGAAATTACAGGAGAGGATTATAATGCTGGAGGAACTGAAGGAAATTTGGAGATTTATTTCAATGTAAAAGATATTTCTTCAGGAGTTGTAAGTGATGATTCTTATACTATTGATTTAACTAATGACCCTTCAAAATGTCAGAATTCTGGACCTACGGCGGAAATTATTGCTCCTGTGCATAGGGGGATTTATTTCATAAATGATGAAATTACTTTTATTTCTGGATGCTCTAGTCCTCTTGGTCCGGTAAATTCAGAATGGAAGATTGAACAGCCTCAAGGAACAGTTATTGAAGAAAAAAATGAAGATAGTTTTAGTTACACTTTTGAGAATGCAGGACAGGCATTAGTTAGTTTGACGTGCACTGATTCTGAAGGATTAAAGGCAAGGACGGAAGCAATTATGAACGTTGCGGGAAATGACCCTGAAGTGCTGACTTATATAAATCTTCCCGGCTTAGACGGAATTGCAGAGAATCCAAATCCTGAAAGCGGACCTTATTTCCCAACGCAGGTTCATTTTAATGCTGATGAAAGTTATGCTGTTATTACTGCTGGAAGTTCTGAACTGCCGATTCAAGGGCTAAACACCAACACCTGTATAGGTGTTTGTCTTGCGGGAGATTGTCCTGAAAAAAGTGAAGGAATTCCCTCGGGGTGCACAGAGCAAATAGATATTCTTTCAGCTGGAAGTGTTAGTTTGGAAGGGGGTTTTGGTGATTTATATTTTGACTGGAAATTCTGGGACAATAACTGGAATACAAATGCGGAAGAAATAGATGGTCTTGGATTTGTTGATGGATATATACAATATGATGATGTTTCAAATGCCTTGAATGATAAACATATGAGTCTTGAAATAAAAACTGGAGAAAATATTAATGACTTGTTTTCTGGAAGCGATTATTCAAGTAATTTTGAAAGAAGATTTACATTGGGAAGATGTTTAAGCTCGGGAAGTCAATACTTAAATCTTGATGGAAATTTTAAGGACACATTGTCAGAACAAGGAGCTTGTTTCGGAGGGGATGGTGATGCTGGAACGAGAGATGACTGCTGTCCTTCTGGATATTTATGTTCTGAAGATGAAGAAACTTGCATTTTAGATGATTCTGGAATAAGCTTTTGCGAAGATTATTTAACAGAATCCGCCTGTATTGCTGATTCAAGTAATGTCGCAAGTGCATCCATTGGAGGACAAACCCAATTAGGAATATGTGAATACTCGAGATGTTTATGGGAAGGAAATGAATGTGTGGTTAATGTTGTAAGTTACCCTCTACAGCCGGGCAATCAGTGTGGAAGTTCAATAAACCCAAACAATAATCCCGACGGGTGTTCTTATAAAGTTGAAGAAACAGAATGCGAAAGTGGAGAAAAAACAATTTCATATATGATTCTTTCGGGAGACAATACTTTATGTGCAAGGACTGGAAAAACAATTCCTTGCGGAGGATTAAATTTTGAATTGGGTTTCTTTGGATATTTGCAGTTTATCTCTGCAGGGTTAATAATTATCTTAATTTATATTGGATTAGGATTAAGGAAAGATGGATAAGGGCTACAAATTTCTTTGGATTTTTGTTTTTATTGTTTTCTTAGCTGGAAGTGCATTTGGAGGGTTTAATTATTTTAATAATAATCTGATTGCTAATTATTCAGGGGGAGAAAAAATTAAGGGAAGTGTGAATATTTCTTTTGATGACTCTCCTGCCGGTGGATTATTAACAAGCAATTTTGAAGGCGAGATAAGTTTAAAGGATTTTTTTAATGTAAACACTATGACTCTTGGAGAAGATTATGAATGCAACACGCCGGACTGTGAAAATGGTTATGCTTCAGAAGGGCAGGCATCTGGATTGGGAATTCAAGGTGATGAAAAAATAGTGGGTTTTAAAGTTTCAGGACAAGACGTGCAAATAACTTCTGCAGAATTTAGAATAACAAGCAATGCTGTTTCAAGCTGTGAAAATCAAATTTTTATAGATATTTTAGATGATGGAGAGGATTATTTCTTGAATAATAAGAAGGATGTGAACAATGTCAGTTGCGGTATTAGTTACACTTCCGGATGTTTTAATCCCTCTGCAAGTAGTGAAGTTGAGATTTATAGCGATAGAAAATATTGCGAGAAAATTTCTCTTCCTCCCGCTCCTGCTTATATTGTTGGAGCTAAAGTGAGGAATATTACAGGGGGTGAATCTTCTGATTTAATAATGAGTTTGTATAATTCCGGAGAAAATTTAGGTTCCTGTATTCTTCCAGAACATTCCCAAAATCTGGAAGAATTAAAGTGTGTAATTGATTATTCTGGATTTGAAACAGAAGATTATTTTGTTTGCATAAAATCAGAAGATGACTCCGGATATAAAATCAGGAGAGAAACTCAAGAGCCAAAATGTGGTTCGGTTGTTTTATCCGGAGATTTTAGCAATTTAAATAATGATTTTGAAATTTTTGCAGAAACGATAAAATATGGTGGAAATCCAAGCATAACAATTAATGATGGTGTTTATGAATCAAAATTTTTTATTAGTTTAGTTAATTTGTTTGATGATTATCTTTCTGCAAAATATGGCAGAAACTGCGAGGATTTTGAATGTTTCTTTCCGATAAGACTTGGAGGAAACAATCAGTTTCTTCAATTTTTAAATATTAGTATTGGATTTGAAGAATCTGGAGTGCCAAATACATTGGAGTCATTTGACAAATTTGTATTGGAGGAGCCTTTAATTTCTTCAGACGTATTGGAATTGGATTTAGAAAAAGCAGGATTCATGATTCCAATTGTTACAAATGAAGATAAATTTAAACTTTATCTTGATGGAAATTTAGTTTTTGATAAGGGGGTAAATATTCAGAATGGTTTTGCATTTGATATTAATCAAAGAATTGTTCCTTTTGGACAAAATACTTTATTTTCTATTATTAGTGGGGAAAATATCTCTAATTCTACCTGGGATTTTGGAGATGGAAGTCCTGTAAAAAGGGTTCAGGGAGGGAATGAAAGCCATTTGTATATCTCACAAAATAGGAGTTTCTTTGATTTATTTGTGACTGCAGTAAGTGATAAGAATATGAAAGCTACAAAAACTTTTAGGATTTTTGTAGGAAATCCTAAAGAACTCTCAAATGAAACAATTAAATCTTATGAAAAAAGGATTTTAAATATTACAGGTGCTATTGAAGAATATCCTGATTGGATATCTAAAAAATTGGAAGAATTAATTAACTTGCAGAATCTTAATTCGTCTCTTTCTGAAATAAAAAAGGATTTTGTTGCCTCTGTGACTGAAGAGGATTATAAGAAAGTTATGATTTCATTAATAAATTTAAAAATTCCATATGAATTAAAAAAATCTGTGATTAATGCTCCTTTGACAATAACATTTGATGGTATGAATGTAGATTATATAGAAAAAATAAGCAACAAAGATATTGAGGATAATAATGATTTGAAAGAGAAGATTCTTGGATGGATGGATTCGGGATTTAATGCAAAGATTTCTTATGAATCTATTACTGGTTTTTATGACACTAAATCGGAAGTTTTATTGAGTAAATTTAAGATTGAAACAAATCCGGACTCGCCAAGATATGATAACTATTTGATATTTGGACAGAATGTTGATTCTTCCGGAAAATTTAAAGAAAGTTATGGTGAAAAAAGAATTACAGGGAGTGAGATAAATTATGTTATACTTAATACTGAAAAGAATGAGGTTTTTGAATTTTTTATCACTGGTCTTCTCGAGCCGGAAAACCTTGGGGCATATATCTCTCCGGAAGTCTCAAGGCTCCCTGTTAGTTTGGATATTGAGGGGGAATGTAATTTAAATAATATCTGCGAAGTAGATGAAAATTCTGTTTCCTGTCCCGAAGATTGTTCAAATAAATGGTTTAAGTTTACCTTAATTGGATGGATTTTATTAATTTTCTTTGCATTAGTAATTTATATTTTTCTTCAAGAATGGTATAAAAAACATTATCAAAAAAGGCTGTTCCCTGAAGAAAATGATTTGTATAATTTAGTAAACTTTATTTATAACGCAAGAAAATCAAGACTTAGTGATGAATTAATTAAGGATAGATTGGAAAAAGAAGGGTGGGCTGGAGAAAAAGTGAGTTATGCATTTAAGAAAATTGAAGGAAAAAGACTTGGGATGCTTGAGATTCCAGTCCTTAAATTTTTGGAAAAGAAAAAAGTTCAAAAAGAAATTGCCATGAGGCAACAGGGAAGGACGTTTGATTCAAATATTATGAGAAGAAGGTTTTAATTTTATGGGAATTATTTGTTAAGCACGAAGACATTTATTTTAGTTTGTGCAGGACATTGTTATACCTGATGAGTTTGCCGAATAATTGAGGCGATTTAGGATTTAAGAATTATTGTCTGAAGAACTTAAATTATTTTTTAGAGAACTTATAGGGTATAAAACTCAGTTTGTTTGGAATTATCATCGGGCTTAAGGAAAGTTTTTCGGACTAACTTAAAAATTATAAGTTTCTGAAAAATATGGACAGAGCGAGGTGCAACCGGGAGAAGTAACCGCTTAATCTGTTGTTTATTTCTCCCGAAAACTTGGAGGACTTGATTTTTAGTGCAACGATGCCGAAGGCAAAACCCTAAAAAATCGTAGATTTTTGGGGTGCCAAAAACTTTCAGTTTTTTAGCGAATCAAAGTTTTTGAGAATGCCTTTTTGATTAATTCTGAAATAATATTTTTTGGGTGGGTGAGGTATTGGAGAGACGCACGCTTTTTTTGTTTTTTCCTAAAAAAAGAAAATTATTTATTACTTACTTCTGATGAATTTTTTGAGATAATCTTATAAATCATTACATAATGTTTAATGTATGACTTATGAAAAACAGATTGCAAGAGCAGGATTAAAAATTAATGCAATCAAATTAAGACCTGATAATCCTTTTACTTGGGCTTCTGGTTTTAGGATGCCAATCTATAATGACAATAGAATGTTTTTGTTTTATCCAGAACATAGAGATTTATTGGCAAGAGGTTTTGAAGAAATTTTACAATCAGAAGAAATTCCTTATGAGGTGATTGCTGGAACTTCTACCGCTGGAATTTCTCCTGCAACAACATTAGCGGACCATTTAAGAAAGCCAATGATATATGTGAGAGACAAACCAAAAGACCATTGATTACAAAATCAAATTGAGGGAATTGATGCCGAATCTGATTTACAAGGAAGAAAAGTAATATTAGTGGAAGATTTAATTTCTACTGGAGGAAGTTCTGCAAGAGCTATTCAATCTATAAGAGATGCAAATGGAGAATGCGATTATTGTGTTTCTATATTTAATTATGGGTTAGACAAAGCCCTGCAAGCATTTGATAGTTTAAATCCTAAATGTAATGTAAGATCACTCTTGACTTATGATATTTTATTGGAAGTTGCCAAAGAAACAGGATATATTAATGAACAACAAGCTAAAATGTTGGCTGAATGGGGAGCAGATCCTTTTAATTGGGGAGAAAAACATGGCTTTCCAAAAGTAGAGAGATAAAAATGAGATTAACAGAAAAAGAACAACAGGCAAGAAAAATGGTATGTTTACCTTTGGATGGACTTGCTACAATGGAAGATGTTAGAGCAAGAGTTGAAGAATTAAGTCCTGTTGTTGGATTGTTCAAAATTGGAAAAGAAACTTATACACGATTTGGACCTGAAGCTGTAAAAGTAGTTCAAGGTTATGGAGCAAATGTTTTTCTTGATTTGAAATATCACGATATTCCGAATACTGTCAAAGGTGCTGCTGATGCTGCGAGTCAATTAGGAGTTTATATGTTTAATGTGCATGCATCTGGGGGTTTAGAGATGATGCAAGCAGCAGCTGAGGGAGCAAGAAACGGAGCAGAAAAATATGGTGTTAAAATTCCAAAAATAACTGCCGTTACTGTTTTAACAAGCATTGACAGAGAGATTTTAAATTTTCAATTAAGAATCCCTGGAAGAGTTGAAGAACAAGTTTTAATTTATGCACAATTAGCAAATCAAGCAGGATTGGATGGCATTGTTTGTTCTGCTGCTGATTTGCATGCAATAAGAGATAAACTTCCAAATGAATTTATGTATGTTACACCTGGAATACAAGGACCAAATACTCCTGCAGGTGCTGACCAAAAAAGAGTTTTTACTCCCGGAAATGCAGTTCAAGATGGTTCAAGCATTCTTGTAATTGGCAGAGCAATTACTGGACCTAAAACTTCAGAAGAAAGAGTTAGAGCAGGATATGAAGTTTTAGAAGATATGGCGAAACATCTATAATTCTTCTTGACGAGGTCAAGACTATCTGTTTTCTTGAAAAGAAAACTGCGTGCGTCTCTCCTATGGGGTTGGTAAAAAGTATTATTTCCTATTTCTTTGTTTGAACTCTAACTTATAAGCATCTCAAAAGTTGCGTTCCGCAAAGTTGAGTTCTCGCTTATAAATTCTGCAAAGCAGACTAGAATTCGTTAGAGAAGGGGGCGTCCGTTTTTTATCATTATGTGTTCTAAAAACAATAATGCTTTTAAATATCTTATAATTCTCTATTATAATATGCAACAATATGGAACAGGTATTGCCGAAAGAGAAATTGGTAGATATAAAGTTAGGATTGATGGTCAGAATGCAACTATATCTGCAGTAGTTCCTGAAGAAGAAGTTCACAAAGATTATGAAAGAGGCGAAGGAGTTATTTATACAAATCCCGCAGATGTGCTAAGAAGTGGAGCATTGCCTTCTTTTTCATTGATAAGGTTTGCCAAAGTAAAAAATTTTATTGATGGTGTATACGCAACTATAGAAGAAAGATTAGCTGAAGAAGGGCATAAATTGTCAAGAGTAGATTTTCTTGATGCTTTAGAAAACTTGGTTAGGGGAAATGCACAAAATTACATATCTGCATCAAGACAAAGGCGAACAAACAATGACCCAAGTATGACACTTCCTCAAGGATTTTATGATTGGACACCAGAATTAACTGAGGTATACAGACAAATAAAAATTCTTGCGAGAAGACCTGGCTTTTTTGTTGGAAGAGAGGATGATAACGAATTTAACCGGGAAGTTATGGGTGAACTTCAGCAAGCAATAAGAAGTTCTGATTCGTTAGGAGAAGTTTATGATAACCTAACTAAAATTTATTCAAGAATGACTGGCAAATCTGGGGACAAAACAAGTTTATTTCCCTCAGCTAAATTGCCTGATCAAGAATTTTTTAAAAAGTTATCTTTCGAAACACAAAGTGATATTCCTGAAGGATTAGGAAAAGCCCTAGTAGAAGCAGTTAAACAGGGAAAAGTTAATTTTGTTCCTGATGAAAATTCTGGACTTTATGTTAGGCAAATGTACGAAATTTTACCTTTAGTTTTAAGGGATAATGAAGAATTCAGAAAATTTTTAGTCAGTGATAAATATGCAAAAGTTCTTGAAAACGAGTTTGTATCACAATGGGCTGGAACAAGACATACTCATATAGGACACACATTTGGCGGGATGCTTATTGGAAGTAGTATGCTTCATGATGAACCCATGTCTATCTATCCAGAATTAAGAGTCGAACCTTTCCCAAGTTCTTATGATAGAATGAGTGCAAGCCTAGAATTTTTGGAAGAAACTCTTAAAACATATTTGCCTGAAGTCTTAGACAGAAGAAGGTTAATGAATGATGGAAGTAGAGCTGAAAGAGTTATTGGTGAAGAATTTGAAGATATGGGGTTGTTGTTAAAAGGTATGAGTTTAGTTTCAAGAGATTCTATTCATTTGCCATATAAAGACGAAAAAGCGAAAGAAGCCACAGAGAGAGTTTCTGCATGGATTGCTGATGCAGTAAATGATCCAGATATAAATAGAAATGTTGCTATTTTTGTTCCAATAATCAGAACAACCGAGGGTTCAAGGCAGATAGGTTATATAAATGCTGGTTTTAAAACCATCGATGTTGATGTTTCTTATCAAGTTGAACCAAATGTAGGGATTGAACCAAATGTAGGGATTAAAGAAAGGAAAGATATTTTGAAAGATTTTTTAGATAGACGCTACAAATTTGGGAGTAGAAGAGTGCGATTCCCTGTTTTGGTTCATAGAGAAGTTAGAACTCCATATGGAAGATTAATTAATGACCGCAGATTAAGAGAAATGTTAAAAAGTTCTTTTTCTGAAACTGATTTGGAGAAAGTTATTGCAAGATTGGAGAGAGAATAAGATATTTATTTTTCTTTTCGTAGAAAAAGACAATATGTGCGAAGAACGACATCCCATTCCCATTTTAGTAATTAGTGAGAACCCCATTGTATTTAACTTATATGGTTAAGAGAAGTCCCGAAGGGATTTGGGTGGAATGACTGCAAGGTAATGGAACCTCTTAATCGGTGTTTGGCGCTTGCGAATACTTGGAGCAACGAGGAATAACTGCAAGTGGTTTTAACAAACAGCTAAAGAAAGGGTTTGTTAAAAATTCCGAAGAGTTTCCCTCACAATTTTGCTTATTTTAGATATTGTTGGAAATTGAATATAACAATTATTTAAATTGCATTTTATATGCTTATAGAGAGCTGGAAAAATATATGTGCGATTATCTAAAGATTTATTAATCAAAAAATCGTGGGAGAAATATGGTATTAAGAATTATCAGAAATTTTTCGCTTAGGATATTTGGGGGGTTGTTTAAAAGAAGAGATAGTTTGAAGATTGGATTTTATGGGCCGCCAAATGCCGGAAAAACCAGCTTGGCTAATGTTATTTGTAGAGACTGGACCGGAGAAGACATTGGAACCGTGAGTGATGTGCCTCATGAAACGAGAGCGGTTCAATTTAAGGAAAAAGTAGAGATAGAACATAAGGGGAAAAAAATGACTCTAAAGCTTATTGATACTCCAGGTATCGCGACAAAAGTAGATTATGAAGATTTTATAAAACATGGAATAAAAAGAGGAGATGCAAAAAGAAGAGCAAAAGAGGCGACACAGGGAATTATTGATGCAATTAAATGGCTCGACGATATGGACGCAGTTGTCGTTGTTTTAGATGCTACATTAAATCCTTATTCACAAGTTAATGTTACGATTATAGGAAATTTACTTGCCAGAAAGATTCCTGTGCTGATTGTAGGAAATAAAATAGATTTGAGGAGAGCAGATGTGAAAAAAATAGAATCTGCATTTCCAGATTATGATGTGGTTGGTATTTCGGCCAGAAAAAAACTAAACATGGAGGAATTTTACGAATCTATATTTAAATTGACTAAAAGAGTTTGAGGATTTTTAGTTCAAAAAACATTTAAATACGATAAAAAAGTTATAGGTGTATGGTGGTGAAAAAAAGCAGGTTTAAAGCCAATAGACTCAAGGGGATGAGCTTGCATATTATGCCTTTTTCTGAAGTCAGGGGATTAACAATTACGGAGAGAGTTAAAAAAATTCTGAATCTTGTTTTGGGAAATAAGGTTGTAATATTGCAAGGACGTTTAAGACCTGAAGAAGAAATAAGATTAATTGAGGATACTATGGCGATGGTAGACCATATCAGAAGTTTTAAGGGAATTGAACTTGCAGTAATTGATTCTTACGGAAATGATGTCTCGTTCTTCTTTAAAATCAGAAAGGGCATTGCAGATAAGCTTGCGGGAAATCAAAGTACCTTAACAGTTATTGGTCCTGCAAGCGTTGTTAAGGAAATTAAAAGAGATCCTAGAAAGCTTGAAGTGTTTTTTTGATGGTTTCTTAAGATTTATTTTACACACTTTTGTTTTGTAAATTTGGAGTCTATTAAAAAGACAAAAATGTTTAATTATTTTGATGGAAAATTAGAAGACATTATTAGACATAATTGGAAAAGCAGAGAAGCAATTAGCATCGTTAAAAACAGGTTGATAAAATTCAGAAACGATTGGTGTACTGCAATAATAATATCTTGAGTTAATCTTACAAATAATGATACTGAAAAGCATATACGAAGTGCAATCCCTATAAGAAAGATGCTTGGAGGACATAGAACTGAAGAGGGTGCAAGATACTATGCAATAATTCAATCTTTAAGATTGACGTGGAGATTGAGAGGATTGTCATCTTATCATGAGATGATAAGGCAATTTCAGGAAATTAATGGAAAAATGGCTTTATATAGTCTAAGACATTCATAATTGAAATGTATTTGTCTTAGACTATTAGCTGAAGAACAAAAAATTGTTCAAAATATGGACAATTCTGTTGATTAGCACAATTGTTTTCAGAATTGTACAGATAGAGAATTCTAGACAAATAGTGTTCCAATTATCAGAATTATCTATATTTTGTCTTCTGCTATAGTTACCATTTAAATACTAATATTTTTCTTAGATTTTTAGCCAATAATTTGATTTTCTAAATAAATTTCTTCATTCATTGAATTAAATCCGAACTCTTCAATTAAATCTCCAGTAAAATTTAACTCTCTTAAAATAATAGAAAAACAATAACGACACATGCCAACATTTTCTCTTTGGCATAAGATGCATTCTATGTCATTTTGAGATTCAAGAGGAAATTCCTTTTTTATCTTTTTTAAGATAATTTCCTTTGCTATAGGATGTTCTTTAGATTCATTCAGTAAAACCTTTATCTGTTTAATATAACAACTTCTACATACCGGATCAGAAATAGAATCTCCACATACAATACATGAATTAGAACCGAACATATTTAATCACCATTTTATATTTACCTAAAGAAAAAAATGTATATATAACGATGTGGTATTCAATGATACTTTGTTGTATATGCTAATACTTTATAATCTCAAAAATCAAACAAATCTTTCTTTAAAAGTATAGAAATAAGTTATGAGCAGTGGCAACAATATCGGTCCGATGAATATTCCAACAACTCCAAACAAACTAGCCCCGCCTATAACTCCTACAATTGTAGTTATCTGATTTATCTTAGCTTTAGAATGCACTATTTTCGCAAGAAGAAGATTATCAATTGTGCTAATTACAAAAAGGCCATAGAAAAACAAGATTATTCCCTTGCTTAAAATCCAATAATCTTGAGAAAAATATCCCATTAAAATTAAATATAAAGAAGCTGGAAACCATATTATCGCTGTTCCAATAGCAGGTATTAGGGCAAAGAAAGCTAAAATAACTCCTAAAATTAAGGGAAACGGAACACCAAGTAAATAAAATCCAATTATTCCAACAATTCCTTGTATTAATGCGACAAATAATTGTGCAAAAATTACCGTATGAGTTATATCTCTAAATTCCTTGATAAACCTTTTTATTGTTTTTGTTCTCATCGGAAGCAAGTCAACTATTTTTTTTAATATGTTTTCCCAATCTTTTAGAATAAAAAAGGTTATAACTAATGTAATAAAAATCCCTGCTATTATGAGGGGTATGCTTAGAATAAAAATAGTTATTTTTTCTTCTAAAATAGGCAAAAATTTCTGTATTTGTTTATCAAAACCGAACTTTGATAATTGTTCTAAGCTAAATTTTTCTGCCTGATTGAGAATTAAACACACTTTTGAATCTGCACCAGTACAGCTATAACCAAACAAGGCCCCTTTCTCAATATTATTTGATAAAGAATTATAAAAATGAAATCCTTGCTGCGCAATTCCTAAAGCTAAAAAAGTGAAAGGAACTAATATAATAATAACAATAATAAGCAAAGATAAAACAATTGAAATAGACTCATTTTGTATCTTTTTAATTATTCTTTTATAGAGCGGAAAAGAAATATACGCAAGAAGTATGCTGCTTAAAATGATAGTTATAACTGGCTGAACTAATTTAAAAAGGAGAAATAATGCTAATATAAATATTATAAATGGAACTACTTTTTGATATTGATTAATTTTTGCCATTTTGTAATCTAACGCTTTCTTTTTATAATCAATGCTGCAAAAACTAATCCGATTAATGCTCCTATCCCTGCCGCAATTCCTACTGATTTTTCTGGATTTTTTTTAATATAACTGTCAGTATTTTGTTTTTTCTTTATGGCTTTTTGTTTTAACTTGGTTATCTTATTTTTGCCGTTTTTTATTATTTTCTCAGTCTTGTTAATTATCTTATTAACTTTATTTTGTGTTCTTTTCTTTATTCCCCCAGATTTGGTAGATTTTTTTTTATTTACCATTTTATTTATTAGACTCTCCTATTTTTAACAAAAGACCTACTATAAAAATAGTTATACCTATAGTAAGGTATACTGCAGTCTTGCTCCAGCCCAAAGATTCCATCAAAAAGAAAAAAATCCCGAAAATTATAAATACTAATCCTAATCCAATCACTAAAATAGAATAGATTTTCCGTAGTATTCTTTTTTCTATTTTTATCATTTTATCTTCAATAGTTCCCATAATTATTTGCGTGCCTCCGCCCAACGGAGAAAACAGATAAGTCAATCCTTTTTTTATCATATCCATAAATCCATATTTTTTATTTTCAATCATTTTTAATCTCCTAAATAAAAATTATCTAGCTTTGGTTTCCCCAGGAGAAGCAGAGCTAGAGTCTCCTTTATTTTCAGAATCTCCTTCAGCAAACCTATAATGTCTTGTTATTTTTATCCGTGCAGTATCTTCTATAACGTCTCCAGTTTTACCGGGCAATAATTTCATATTGTGAATATCAATCCCCTGAATTTCTATCTCAACTTTTCTAATACTAGAGTGATTAGGTGTAAGAACAATTGTCTTATGCTCTGGCCCCCACTTCTTCTCAAATGTTCCAGATGTGTAATTAAATTTAGACAAAGCAATCTTCGGAAGAGTAGAATCTTCTGCCTTTAAGTAAATTATAAAATCTCCATATGTCATAATAGGTATTGTGCCTTTTCCCTCCGCTTTGCTATCTTTTTCAAAAGCTTTAGAGTCTTTTCGAGGTATGTAGTATAAACTATCTTCTTGATTTATACAATTTTTTATTTCATCTAATTTTTCTTCTTTTGTTTGTTCCATTTTATTTATCTAAAATTTCATTAAGTCTATCTTGAATATCCCCTACAACATTTCTATGCCATTTCCAACAAAGCACATTTCCTTCATTATTAATTCCCGAATCACAAGTGGTTCCTATTTTAGCTACCTCTGAGCTTCCAATAAACCCCCAAACAAGCAAAACTGTTAAAATAATAACCCCAATGACAATACTTGATCTTTTCTTATTATTCATCTTCTATTTATCCTAAATAAATCATTTTGATTATTTCTACCAACTAAATAATAGATTACTGCTGTGATTATACTAAAGATAACCGCACAGATTATCCACAATACTTTCATACCATCAGATAATCTCTTGTTGTTTACAAGCACATCATAAATAACCCACAAGGCGGCTATAATAGCTAAGACTCCAAATATCGTACCGAAAGCCATTTTAATTCCTCATTATATTCTTTCCAGCAGGCCTATTTTTTACATGGCCCTTGCCACCCAAGCTCTTTCGTGCTCTTCCTTTAGCTGCAGTCATTCGTCCGCCTCTGCTTTTCCTTGCCATTTTTAATTTTTCCTCCTACTTAGTGTTTTAATTTTCATGTTAAATAAATCTAATAAAACTTAAGCTCGTTTTATTGTACTAGCTATTATTGTAACTATAAACAATATTACAAATATTATTGCTAACCATTTTGCGATTGTAAATGAAACTCCTGAAATAAGTCCAAATCCAAATATTCCAGCAACTATTGCTACAACTAAAAATATTATTGCCCAAATCAACCAACTTGTTACGCCTTTCTTATTCATTTTTTCTCCATTGTATTAAAGTTATTATGTTATATATAGCTGAGCTGTATGATTACATACTTCATTTTGAAGGGATTAATTTAAAATGATTTATCTAATAATATTAAAAATTAAAAAGAAGTTTATAATTGAGGATTTAAAATAAATAAAGGAGTAATGATATTACTACGATCACTACCACTACCAGTCCGATTATCGAAAGTAATCCTCCTTTCTTATTAAGGCGCGTTCTCATTTTGACACCCCTTATAGCTTGTTTAATTTGCGAATTTATTTTTTCCATGATTATAAACTTAATTCTGGGTTCAAATTCTGCGTGCCTCAAACCACTTTTTAATTTCTCTCGAACGAGTATTTTCATATATTGAAGCATTATCTCTTCTAACTCTTGTTTCAGTTACAATTTGGACTACCGGAAGCTTATTTTTTTGCACTGCAATTGCCTCGTCTCTCTGTCTAATTATTCTATTATCTATTTTAAGGGGCATTTCTTTTTTTATAATTATCATTTGATTAAAATTTTTGGTCTCCACAAAAATATAATTTTTCATTTATTATCTTATCATCTTTCCAATGTTGAACATTTACACGATAAATTGTTTTCTCTTCTCCTTCTTTATTTTCGATATTAATAGCCCACTCAGTCATTGAAACATTGTCTTCTATCCCCCCAAAAGTAACTGACTTTATTTCAGCACTGTTTAATTTTTCTATTTCTTGCAAGAAAATTATCTCTCTTTTTCTGTTTGCATCTTTCCCACTTACAGGAGGATTCCCATTAACTTGTGTAACTACTTCTTCCCCATAATATTTTTCAAAAGCTTCTGCTATTTTGCCTTCTTTGATTAAGGCATTCAATTTTCCTATATTATTTTTTAGTTTTGTCATTTGTTTTGTACATTTATTTAATTGTAAATCACCCATATAAAATACTGCTGTATTAGACCATACTTCTTCTAAAACAGACCCTCTGGAATATAATCCGGGTATTAACCACTTACATTTATATTCCAGAAGCCTTCTTCTAAATTGAAGTTTGATATTATTCTTTATATCAACATAATAGTAACTCCAGCTGCTAAACCTATCAGCATAGACATTACTATTACTGTACTCCCTTTTTCATCTTTTATCTCTCTCCTATCAGCAGTTATTCCATCATTTATTGCCCTATTCTTTCTCAAGGTTGCATCTGCCTCAAATCTTCTTTCTTGAGTTAAAGCATCATTCTTATCTCGGTTCTTGCTCAAAGCCTTATCTGTGGCTTCTCTTCTCTCATCTGTCGCTATATCGCTCTTCATTCTTTGTTTATTTGTCATTTTATTATCTCCTCCGTTGTAATATCTAATAGTCAACAGAGTATATATGTGGGTGCAGTAGCTCTGCATAATAGTTGTATGAGAATATACTTAATCTTGTTGAAATTACTCTACTTTTTTAGAATAACTCCAAAGAATTTTATAAAGATTAAGGTATTCCCTTGCAATAATATCGTTCTCTATTACAATTGTATATATTGGATGAATCCAAAGAGTGATATAAACAGAACTGTCACAAACTATCTGAGTTATTTGGGAAGTTTTAGATTGTTGTGTTTTTGGCAAGAGTCTTGCTTCTGTAAATTTTAAATTACTTAGGGTTTTAATTTCTTCAATAGGAAGCTTATAAAATAAGAGTTTTAGTTCAATATCTTTTTTTATTCTTTCAATATGAAATGAATGCATTAACTTTTCATTAAGAACATTAATTATATTTTCGTTTTCCGCAAGCCCATATATCCAAACATCAGATTTTTTTTCAAGCAAACTAAATAAAATACTTTTTACTGCATTTAATCCTTCAATAGTATAAACTTTTGGGGTTTGACCAGATACATAAGTTGTTTTTATATAATTCATTGCAAATTTTAGATTTTCTAATTTGTCTTTTTCTTCATTAAGAATCACATCAGTAGGCAAGGCAGCAAATACTTGCTTTCCTTCTTTAGTTGAAATATAAACAAGATTCTTTTCTTTAAGTTTTGTCAAAGTATCATATACATTGGCCCTATGCATCCGCGTTCTTTTTGAAACTTGTGTTGCACTAGATTCTTTGTTTTTTAGTAAATCTAAATAAACTGTAGTTTGCATTTTAGGTATGCCTACCGATTCAAAAGCCTTTATTATAAGTTCATCAGTCATGATTTAATTAAGGATATTAGTTTTATAATTTTAACTGTTTATTTCAGAAGATCACTTAACCATTCATTTCTACATAGTTTCAGTTTAATTTAGTTTCTAATCCATCTCCTTGTTTCCGTCAAATCCTAATTGAAGTTCGAGCAAACAAATGTTTGCTAGCTATCTGTTGCGAAGCCATTAATAAAATAGTTCAGCCCCCTTTCATATTCGTTCGTGTGTCTTCTCCTATTGGGTTGGAGAAAGAATATTATTTCCTATTTTCTAACTTGAAGGTTTGAGGCGTCTCGAGTTATAGATAACGTTTGCGATTAAGAGAAGTTGCGAAGTGAACGAAGGCGGTATAATTGGGCGAAGCCCACCGCCGTAGTGAACGAGCAATTTGCGTGAGGGGTGAGCCGAGCCCCGAACCTTGTATACCTTCAGCCCGTCCCATAATTCTTTTCAAAAACAGGTCAGAGGTCTTCTCTAAAAATAGCCCTATTTTATTAACACACCCTCGCTGTCCGCAAATTCAGTTTGTTAAATAAAATTTCATCACCCAAATTTTACGATTGCTTAGAAGTCTTCTATGTAAGTTGTTTTTGGATTATGAAACGGCTTCTGCTGTTAAGTCTTCCGAGGGCTTTAACCCGAGAGTTTGCAAGACGTTCCCGAGGATTTTTCCGAAGGGAAAACTGCAGAGTTAAAATCACTTTTCAGGGGGGAAAATTAATCTGACGTGTGTGCTTTAGAAAATTTTATATAGCTAGAAATTATGCAAGATTTATGGAACAACAAAACATTGGTAGGAGACTGGACAGGATTGAAAAGACTCTAAAATTCATTCAGGAAAATATGGTAGATATAG
Source organism: Candidatus Pacearchaeota archaeon (assembly GCA_030699205.1). GTDB lineage: Archaea > Nanobdellota > Nanobdellia > Pacearchaeales > GW2011-AR1 > SICU01. Next base: position 836 of record JAUYJY010000054.1, on the reverse strand, counting down.
ATGTTATCATAACTGAAGAAGAAAGAAGAATGCTTGATGATAGTGTGAAGAATGAAAAAGCTGGAAAGCTTATTTCTTCAGAAAAATTAAGACAAGAGTTAGGAATATGAATCTTAAAATTGATTATGATAATCAACCAAAAAAATTTCTTAAGAGTCAAGATAAAACAGTTATAAAAAGGATTATGGACAAAATAGATACTTTATCCTTAAACCCAATTCCACACGATGCAAAAAGAGTAATGGGCTATGAATTGCCAACATTTAGGATAAGAATTGGAAAACATCGTGCACTTTATCGTGTGAATTATGAAGAAAAGAGAATTATTGTTGTGAAAATTGATAAGAGAGACAAGGTTTATGATTAGAACCAATGAGAAGAAAAAGCAGGTTTTTAATTTTAAATTCTCATCGGATTAAATATCTCTTTTCTTCCTGTAATTGGATTAATCCAAGAATTTCCTTTGTTTGAAGGTTTTTTTCTAATTGCCTTCCTTTTTTTAGTTTTTGATTTAATTCCTAATCTTTTCTGCATTTGTCTCAAACTTCCACTTGATTTTCTTCTATTACAATCTTTATGTGCAAGGGCTAATTTTGTTCCACCTTTAGAATGGGCTCTTGTATGGTCCAGTTCTAAATCGGATAGTTTGGTTATTTTTTCGTGACAAATACTACATATTCTTCCATATTTTTTGGTCTTTCCCAAATGTAAATTTTGTCTCCAGATGATAAAGTTTTTCTTTTCTTTTTTTTAACAAAACCAAAACCTATAGGTTCAATCTTTATAGGTTTGATATCTAATTCAAAATGATTTGCCATTTTATTCCTTTCCAAACA
>JAUYJY010000052.1 GCA_030699205.1 Candidatus Pacearchaeota archaeon | reverse complement strand
GAAAGCCAAATTACTGAAGCTCCATATTTAGTAGACAAGAATGATGGTAAAACTTTCAATAGACTTGATGAAACTGGTGCGCCTATTTTCGCCAGCGATGGAAAGAGAACATTATACACTCGTAGAAAATCTGGCCTTTCGAGGTTGTTTCTGTACTGGAGCCTCAGTGTCGGCTCGAGCGACGTGGATCTTGCTTACTCGGACGGGGGCGGTCGGGTAGTGGTCGTTCGCGGCGAAGCCGCAGGCGCCGATTTTGTGCGTGCTAAGTATGAAGGAGCAAAAAGCGAACTTGCAGACAGAATGCGAACTGCTGAAGGTATTTTAGACGAAGCAAAATCTAGAGCAATACAAGCCCTTTATCCAACTAAGTAATTATTCTTCTAGATAATTTAAACATATTTGATTGTTTATACTCCTTACACAACAATAATCTATAAAAATTGAGTAGTTTAGTCAAGACTCCTGACTATGTGTTAAATCATGGTTGGGCTACACGCCAATTGCTTACGGCTCTTAGGAGTTATAAAATTCAACTGCAACAATTAGTATGCTGTTCGAAAAGTGAAACTTGAAGCAGTGGTGACTTGCAAAGTAAATGGCTACACCTTTCGAGGTTGTATCTGAACAGGAACCTCAATGTCAACTCGAACAACGAGAATCTTGCTAACTCGAACGAGAACGGTCGAATAGCTCATCGTAGTCACATAGTCAGGTTTTATATGAAATCAAATTACCACTTATATCAATATCTTTGCTCAATGGGTAACTTAACTTTAGCATGGCGAAATGCTCGCAAAGGAAAGACAACTATTCCTGAAGTTATGGCCTTCGATGAAGATATTGAGCGGAACTTACTTAATTTGCATAACGAACTACTCACTAAAACCTACAAACCTCTCCCATTAACAACCTTTGTATTGCGTGATCCCAAAACTCGTGTAATTTCTAAATCGAACTTTAGAGATAGGGTTATTCATCACGCACTAATTAATGTGATTTGTCCGATATTTGAACCAAAGTTTGTCTACGATTCATGTGCAAATCAAAAAAATAAAGGAACTTTGCTGGCAATTCAAAGATTTCATAAATTTCAAAGGAAAGTAACACACAATTATAGTCGTCCTGCATTTTGCCTTAAAGCAGATATCAAACATTATTTCCAGACAGTAGACCATGAAATACTATTAGAGATTATTAAAAGAAGAATAAAAGACAAAGAGGTTATCTGGCTTATTGAACAAATTCTTGCAAACGTCTCGTTAGGTTCGGGTGGGGGGCGAACACAGAAAGGCATGCCTTTAGGAAACCTCACTTCCCAATTCTTCGCAAATATATACCTCAATGAATTAGATTATTTTGTCAAACATCAATTAAAAATCCGCTACTATATTAGATATGTTGATGATTTTGTCATATTTCATCATTCCAGAAAGAAGCTAGAACTATTGTTAAATGAGATAGATAATTTCTTAACAAAGAAACTACTAATTAATTTGCATCCTGATAAATCTAGAATAATTCCATTAATAAGGGGTGTTGATTTTATAGGATTCAGAAACTTTTATCACCACAGTCTTTTGAGAAAAAGAAATGTAAGAATAATGCAAAGAAAGATTGAGTTGTATAAAGAAGGAAAATGGGGATTTGACAATATCTTTGAAAGCTATCAAGGGTGGCGAGCTTATGCAAAATGGGCAGATGCTCACAAACTTAGCGAAAAGATAAAGTTAAAAATTATTGATTATTTATGGGATGAGATTTAGAATGTTTTAATTTAAATTTAAAATTATCTGCAAAAAGAAACACGAGTGATATAGTTATCCAAAATCCAACTTTCAACCAATTCTTAGTTTGAATAGCTTCTATAACTGCAACTCCAAAGAATAAAACAAACACTCAAGATTAGCTCCAAACTTTATCTTTACCATAGGATTAATCTAACTTAGTGTCTAAATATAGGGGTGCAGTCTAGTTCATAAATGTTTAGAAATAATCAGTTTTAGTAATATTTTGTTATATAGCAGAAGACAAAATATAGATAATTCTGATAATTGGAACACTATTTGTCCAGAATTCTCTATCTGTACAATTCTGAAAACAATTGTACTAATCAACAGAATTGTCTATATTTTGAACAGTTTTTTGTTTTTCCGCTAATAGTCTAAGACAAATACAGTTCAATTATAAATGTCTTAGACTATATTTGTATATAAGGTATATAATATTTTTTAGCTATGAAGAATAAATGGTAGAGAAGGTATTTTTATGGTTTTATTTAAGTGCAAACCTAAAAATAAAGTCTTAAATTTCATAGGTAATTTTGAAGAATTAGAAAGATTATTATTTTGAGGTTTATATTCTCCTTCGGAAAATATAGTAATGGCATTAAATAATTGTATTTACCATTTCTATCTAATCAAGGCATAACTATACTGAAATTGAATGCCTTGACTAATTAATATTTATCAGTTAGTTATTTGCAGAGTATGACATCATTTTAGATTTATCTTACTATTTTATTTTGCTGTAAGCCCTAAGCATTTTGAAATAAAATTATTAAGGGGGTAAGGTTTCTGGTCAGTTTAGAAAAGCAAAGATAAAAGAGGGTATTTACATCTTTGAAATTGTTAAGTCAAATAATCTTAGCGAGTTTGTTGACACTTTCTCTTTTTCTTTCTAGATATTTGTAATTGTTCTGCCACAAATTTTAAGAAATCTCTCTTTAACTCTTGAGGTTTTTCCTCATATTTCCTGTTTATTGTATATTCTGGTCCATCTGGGTGATTATCTTTGTTTCTACGCTTGCCTTCTCCTGCGGTGGATTTTCCATTCAATTCCATTTTAAGAAAATCAACTATATATTCTTTTAAGCGTATTTCTGTGGAATTTATCCATTGCGGGCTTGTTTCGGTTCCTACATTTTCACGTCCTTTAGAAAGACCAGAGATTAATTCTCTAATTCCTAAAATTTGATATAACCTTCTTTCCCTCATAGTAAAAGTCGGAATTCTTTCATCAGGATTAAGGTCATTGCTTGATGTATATTCTCCCCTTGGACGAGCTTCATGTGGAAGAACATATCTCATGCCTTTAATTTGAGTGTTCATTTGTAATTTGTAGGTCTTGAACTGCCTTTAAAACTCTTTCGTCTGGGGATAAAATGAATACATGGTCATCTTGGGACCTTAATGCACGGTATATTCTTTGTAAAAACTCGCGGTACGCTTTGTCTTTATAGAAATCCCAGTAATATGAGGGGTGTGTTTTCTGGAGGATTTTCCAGAAAGTGTCTGAAACATTTGGATTTGGATATTTTGTGAATATAATTGAGTTGCATATTTCATTGGGAAAATCAACGCCACGATTGCATTTTGTTGAGAATAATGTGTCTGATACGCCTTGCTTAAATGATGAAACTGCTCTTCCTGTTTTATCTTCTCTTTGCAATTCTCTTAGTTTTTCTTGAGACATTAGGTTGTGGAGATTTAATTGGTATTTTTCATGTTCTGTTGGTAAATCTTGATATGCATTTACATGGATTAGTACAGGGAGTTTTGCTTTTGATATAGAAGAAGATAAAGCATCAAGGTATTCTTCTCTCGAATGTTTTTTTGTATTGAAGTTTGAGTATTTGCAATCAAATTCCTTACCAGTTTTTGTAATATCTATTCCTCCTTGGTTGATAGTTTCTGCTTCAACTATTTTAAAGTCTTTTATCCCAAATATATTTTTTAAAATTGTTTTAGAATGAATTGTTCCTGACATAAGAACAATGGCTTTTGTCTTATGCATTAAGTCATTAATTTTTCCCGAAAGATTTATACTTACAAGTCTTGCGTATAAATTGTCTTCTTCTTTTCTATATGTTAAATAGGTTTCATCAAGATTTTCTGATAGGTTTTTTGATATTTCGAGAGCTTTGTTTGCATAATTTAATTCGTCTAAGATTATCTCTGCTTCAAGTTCTTTATCTTTCTTTAAGATATTTAATATCTCTTTTATTTTTGTTTCTTCTACATGGAAGACGAGGGATTCATCAATCCCTGTTGCTCTTTTGTTTTTTTCTTCTAATTTTATCAGGTCTTGTATTTTAGTTATAATTTCTCTGGTTTCCAATGTATCCGGAACTATTTTTGTTAATGCGTTTGCAAGTCTTGTTAAATTTAATTCTTCCTGATTAAATAATTTATCCAGATATTCATCTGCTTCGTCAATTACGTCCACTTCAGTTAAGGGTTTTCTTCCTATTGAAATTTCTGCATTGTATTTTGCGGCGTTGAAGATTATTACATCAGCTTTATCATATGCGAGGTATTGGTCATAGTAAGAGCATCCGGGTTTTCTATGGTAGAAGATATATTCTCTTCTGTCAGAGCCGAGATATTTTATTTTCTTTGCATCTTTTAGTTGATTTAGTGTGTAGTCCGCAGGAAGTATTGGACTCCAATAAGGATTTGCAGGAGCGATTGATAATCTCTTTATTTTATTTAATTCAGGGGTTTCCCTTCCTGTAAGGAATGGATTCTCTTTGAAGTATCCTGCAAGTTTTTCATAATTTTTTTCTGTTATTTTTATGTTTTCTGGTAATTCTGGAAAAGCACAGGATTTTCCAGGGAAAATTAAGGAATCATGGTTTTCTTTTCCAGTAAGCATTGCAATTTTCATTTTCTTACCATTTGGTTTTAGGAGAAATTTGTCCCCCATATAATCTTCTTCGTATTGTCTTTGAAGATTTTTTACTGGAACAACTATTGAGGTTTTTCCCAATATTCTTGCAAGATTTAATGCAATCGCTGATTTTCCAGTTCCACATGCACCGTGTAGAAGGATTATTTTAGTTCCTTGTTTTATTAAATTTATAATTTCTTTTACTATGTCTTCCTGAGTTTTTCCGTTTGAAAATTTTAAAGGAGTTATGAATTTTTCTTTATCATTTAGATTCCAAGAGGAGTTGTCAAATATTTCTTCCATTTCCTGCGAAGATTCTGGTTTTAGGAATTCTAGGGATGCAGAAGTTTTTAGTTTTCTTGGAGGTTCTTTGGAGGGTTTCTCAAAATCTAATGGTGTGCCTTGAAGGCTCATTAATTTCCCTTGAGAATCAAATTTTAACCTCTTCATAAGTTGTTCTATTATGGTAGGTTTAAAAAGTTTTATGCTAAATTGTTGATGCAGAAAGCTATTCTTGGAGCTTCTTATTTGTTAGAATTCATCGTAAACTTGCGGATTAGATGAGCATTTCAAACAATTATGCGGAGGCAAGGATTCGAAATACAAACTTTTTAGAAAAAAGTTTCTATGCACCTGAGAACAAAGTTCTCTGTGCCTCCAACTTTCGCAAGTTGAAGGAGTTCAAAAACTATTAATGGATTTCTTTCAGAAATCTTATCAGCATGCTACAAACTTGCTCAATAAATGGAATCTGAAGATTCCATATGCGGAGGCAAGGATTCGAACCTTGGTAGGCACTAAGCCATCACGGCCTTAACGTGACCCATTTGACCACTCTGGCACCTCCGCGGTAATGGAATGACAAACCTAAATTTCTTTTTAAATTTATAAACGCTTGTATGACGAAAGATTTGCGTGAAATTATCTCTTCTATTTACAAAATTAAATATTCTAATGGTGTTAGTCATATTTTCAAGATAGCGTAAAGATAGATGCGAGGGGATTTCTGTAATTTTCTATATAACTCAATATATTTATTGTGAAATTCGGAGAACAATTAATCTTTTCTTTCTCCGATTTGTTCTCTCCATAATGCGTAATAAAGGCCTTTCTTTTTTATTAAATTTGAGTGCATTCCCTGTTCTATTAATTTTCCTTTTTCTAAGACAAGAATTTTATCTGAGTGGTAAATTGTTGAAAGCCTGTGTGCTACGAGGATAGTTATGAGGTTTTGTTTTTCTTTTGTTATCTCTTTTATTGTATTTGTTATCTCTTTTTCTGTCAGGGAATCTAAACTGCTTGTTGCTTCATCAAATATCAGGATGTCTGGATTTCTTAATAATGCTCTTGCTATTGCAAGCCTTTGTTTTTCTCCTCCTGAAAGTTTTATCCCTCCTTCTCCTATTTTTGTATCTAATTGTTTTTTCCCCCTGTCCATTATGTGGCTTACTTTTGCCATTTTTAAAGCATTGAGGCAGTCTTCATTAGATGCCTTAGGATTTACAAACAAAAGATTTTCTTTTAATGTTCCTGCAAATAACTGCGTTTCCTGTGCTACCAATCCGATTCTTCTTCTTAGCAGGTCTGTGTCTATTTCCGTTAATTTTATGTTGTTTATATTTATACTGCCTTCTTGAGGAGTATATAACCCAAGGATTAATTTAATCAGAGTTGTTTTTCCTGAACCTGATGGGCCCACAAATGCAATTGTTTGTCCGGGTTTTATTGACGCTGAAAAATCTTTTATAGAATCATAGTTATTTTTTTCGTATTTAAATCTCACATTTTTGAATGAAATTGAATTTATTGATTTTATTTCTTTTGCATTTTGAGGTTTCTCCTTTATTTTTATTTTTAAGATTTCATGTAACTGCTCATTGCTCGCTTTTGCTTCCTGATACTGGGAAACTACTGTGGAAAGTTCTCCAAGTGGAGAGAATATAAAGAAACTATAAAAGAATAATGTGAAAAATTCTCCAAGAGTTATCTGCTGTTGGAATAAAAGAAAAAACATTAAGAACATTATTCCGGCTCTTACTCCATTAACTAATGTGCCTTGTATAAAACTGATTAATCTGATGAATTTTATTTTGTTTAATTCTAATTTTAATATTTTGGAGTTTACATTGTTTAATCTTGAGATTTCCTGATTTTCCAATCCCATGCTTTTTACTAATTCTATGTTTCTTAGAGTTTCTGTTGTGCTTCCTGCAAGTTCTGCTGATTCTATAACTATTTTTCTTTGTGCTTTTTTTATTTTTTTACTTAAAATAAAAATAAAAGTCGTTAGAAGAGGAATTAAAATTGCAAAGGCGGCACCAATTGACCAATGAACATAAAATGCATAAATGACGACGAATAACATTCCAATTAGTGACAAGAATAAGACATTGATGGAGCTCATAATTACCGCTTGGCTGTCTGTTCTTGCTTTTTGAAGTTTTTGAAGAATTTCTCCAGACCTTCTATCTTCAAAAATATTATACGGCAGAGATAATGCATGTTTAACGCTGTCTGCATACATATCCGTGCCGAATTTTTGGGTTGCGGCATTGACAAAATAATCTTGAAAATTTTTTGCAATTCTTGAAACAAATGCAACCCCTACAAATAATAGCAGAAGTGTTACAACACCTTTAATGAATAAGTCCCCTGATATTTCATTTGCTTTTGAGGCATAATTATCTATTAGAAGCCGAAGTATTTGAGGGTCTAATAAAGAAAAAATCTGATTAATTGCGGCTAAAAATAATGCAAGAAATAAAATTTTCTTATGTTTTTTTAGGTATCTCCAAAATATCGCCATTTCTGTTTTAAATAATGATTGTTTTTATTTCTTTGCTGGTGTCAAAAAGTTGATTTTAGAAAGGTATTTATAATCTATTTTGCATAATATATAATAGGATTGTTAATTGAAAGGAGGTGATTTTAATGGCAAGCAAAAAATCTGGTGGGAGTGCTTTTGGAGGATGGGCTTTTTTGATAGGAGTTATCCTTGCAGTGATTTTTGGACTTCTTGGAAGTCTTAGCACTACAATGGTCTGGGTTTTAGTCGTGATAGGATTGATAGTTGGTTTCCTTAATATCTCTGATACAGAGGTTAATGCATTTTTGATGTCTGGTGCAATTTTAATAATTGCAAGTGCATTTGGGGGAGGTGCTTTGAGTGTGATTCCTATTATAGATAGAATCCTTATGGCTTTAATGGCAATATTTGTTCCTGCAGTTATAGTAGTTGCAGTGAAACATGTTTTCAGTATGGCTAGAAACTAAATGCAATTTTTCTTTTTTTATTTTTTTATTTTTTGTGTTATAGTCTAAGACATTTATAATTGAAATGTATTTGTCTTGGACTATAAGCGGAAGAACAAAAAACTGTTCAAAATATTTTGTCTTCTGCTATATAACGACATATGATTTTTATATCAGATTAAAAACATCTAAATGCGTTGGATTTTTCAGGACAATTAGAAAATCTAAAGATGTTTGTGATTTATCAAATGTATAGAGAACTGCGTTAATTATGTTTCATTTTGTACGCAGTTATCCATATTTTTAAAAGAAATACGGATTTTAAATTCTGAAAGGAATATAAGAGATACCAATAGTTGATGGGGCAAGATTATAGTTCTGAATGCTCTCTTCCATTTGTTGTTTCCCTGAGCATTGCATTAATCCCTAAAAGATTAGTATGGTAACCCCCGCGATTACATCCTTTTCTATTCCCGGCTCTTTGTATCTTCCATGCCCTATTCCATATGTTTCTCCTCTATATCCCCAAGTTCCTCTTTTTAGATCTATTTCAAGTTTAAGGGTTTTTATTGCTTTTCTCACACTTACTACCTTCATTGGAGAATCTCCGTTAGCAAATAGAAGCACGGCAAGGTCTCTTTCTTTGATTTTATCCTATACCTCGATGCTCTGCATCGGTTGGGTAAAAGCTTAAGTAAAAGTTGAACAAGTCTTTTAGATGGATGTTGAACATGCTGGTCATTCTACTTACAGAATACGTTACCACATGGTTTTTGTAGTCAAGTACCGAAAGCAAATGCTGT
>JAUYJY010000033.1 GCA_030699205.1 Candidatus Pacearchaeota archaeon | reverse complement strand
GAGGCTGTCCCATAATAAACTCAATCTCAAAATAAATCTCCTTAAAAATCACAAAATCAAAATTTTTCCCAGATAAATTTCCATTTTTCTCCAAAACTCTCTCCCTTTCCCTCAATCTCTTCCAAATCTTCTTCAAATTATGCACACTTGCAACGATATTCACTTCAATTCGCACGCCTTCTAACCCACGAAGACAAAACTGCCTAAATCCAAGATTTTCTTTTATTTGTCCGATAACTGGCTCAACAGTTATTTTCCTAAAGGCATAAATCTCTCGCCCTTTGGAGGTTTCCATCTTATCTCTCATCCTTAACCTCTCTCTGAAAAATTCAGGCACGTCTTTTTTCTTTTTCAATTCATTGTTGTAAAAAGTCGCAATTCTTTTCCCATCTTTTCTTGCATAATCTCCACTTCTCTTAAACCGCATCCCTCCAACAACAAGTTCATCTCTTTCTTCGTCATATTCATACTTGTCATGGTTCAAACTTTCTTCTTTTCCATCAAACTTTTGTGCCTGTGCCCTTGAGGGCACAAACAAATCAATCTTTGCATCTTCACAATACTTTATGTTTTCAGCATCGCTGTATCCACAATCCGCAGAAAACTTTTCTTCTCCAGTTAATTCCACATTCCCTTTTACATTTTCAATCTGTGGAATTAACTGATGTGCATCGTGCCCATCCTGGCAGACATCAGTTGCAACAATTATCTGGTTTTTATCCACAGACAATTGCGTGTTGTAAGAAAGTTCTCTGACTCTCTGCTTGTTCTGCATCATCCTGCTTTCAGGATCTGTCAAAGAAACTTTCTTCAATTTCTCATCTTTAAAGACTTCTTCTTTAACTTTCTCAAGTTTCTCTTTTATTTTTGTTTTATCTTTTACCCTTCGATATCCAGAAACAATTTTCTTGAAATCTCTTTTATCCATATGTGTTAGATTTTCTTCATCTAACTTTTCATCAAGTTCATCTTGTTTCAAATCTTCCTCAACAAGTTTATCCACAATCTCGTCCAACTTTGAAATTTGTTCTTTTTTCAAAGTTCTTTTCCTGTTTGCATTTGCTTTCATTGTTGTTCCATCAATTGCTATGAAAGACAGGTCAATCAAATTATATTTGGAAGCAAGTTTTATTGTCTCTTTGAAAACTTGCTTCAGGAAATTTGCGTTTTCTCTACGAAAACGGCAGATTGTCCTAAAGTCTGGATTTAATTTTTCTGCAAGATACATAAAAACAAAGTTTTCTCTGCATGCTGAAGCAATTTTCCTTGAGCTTCTTTCTTTGCTCAACATCCCTTGCAAAAGAATCTTTGCCAAGATTCTCGGATGGTATGCTGGAGCTCCTGCTCCCTCAAACTTCAGGTCAAATTCAGAGAAATCCAAGTTATCTGCAAATTCCTCAACGAAAAAGCAGATGTGATTCTCTGGAATCATTCGTTTAATTGATAAAGGCAGAAGCCAGTTTTGGTTTTTGAAAGAATCTTTGTAAGCCATTTTTACCTCTTTTGTCGGTGTTTTTACCGACGATGTTTAGTTGACTTATCGACGCTGTTGAAGTATTTAAATGTTGGTGAATTATGGGACGGGCTGAGGAATTTAACGAGAAATGGCTCGGCTCGCCATTTCTCCAAATTTGATTTTCCAGCCCTGTTCCGCTTCGCTTCACGAGGGAAAATCAAACTTCGTTAAATGCAGATGTTTCGTCTTGAAATTTTGGGCAAGGGTAAGTAATTCTCTTGTGCTCAAAGCTGCATTCATCTGCATCAGCAACTTCGACATAAAAAATTGAAGAAAATTTTAAAATAATTTTTGCTGTTTAAATTTATTTCCCTGAAATTGCAAAGAATCTTCTGGAAAGATTTTCTTCCATGTAGACCATGATTTTCTGAATATTCCTGAATCTTTATATTTTTCCCCGTTTTCTTTTAAGAATTTGATGGTTATTGGGTCTGAGGGGTATCCAGAGCCGATGTTTCCGTATTGTTTTTTTAAGACAGATACTGCTTCCTCTCTTTTTACTTTTGCAAGAATTGAAGCTGCAGAAACAGATGGATGATTAAAATCTGCTTTGTGTTCGCATTTTATTTTTAGATTTTCTTTGTGTTCTATAAAACTTATTAAAGTATTTTTCCATGCAAGAAGGTTTGTTGAAGGGCAGTCCACAATTACAATTATTTTGTCTTTTTTTGTATTTAATGCGTTGATGATTTCTGCTGATTTCAACGCCTCGAGAGTATTTAGATTTGTTCCAGAAGAAAGAGAATTGTCTATTTCATGTGCAGAGGTTTCTAAGATTTTATGGGAAATTGAGTTTTCTTTGATTAATTCAGAGAGAGATATTCTCTCTGTATGAGGGAGTAGTTTTGAATCTTTTGCCCCCGCCTTTTTTATTTTTTCTTCTTGTGTTTTTGTGACTAAAACTCCTGCAAGAATCATCGGACCAATTAGAGGTCCTCTGCCTGCATCGTCAATGCCCAAAATTAATCCCATGGATGATGAAATTGAATCCTGTATATAAGATTATTGAAAATTACAATGGGAATTAAATTAGTTATTGATTTGAAAAAATTGAATGAAGATGCAAAAATAGCTTATATGGATTTATCGCACGATTTGAATTTATCTGCAAATGCGATTAAAAAAGAATTCAAAATTTAGAAAGAAATAAAATCATTTTAGGATATTCAATTTCTATTAATCACAAGCATTTTGGGTTAGAATGGCAAGGATTACAGATAACATCACGATTAAGGAAAGTTTTTTTAAGTTCGGAGCGAAGCGGAGAATATTAAACGATTTGGGAAAATCACGAGATGAGTGATTTTTTACATAATTCCAGTTATGCGAGGGTGAGGTCGAAGACTAAGATTTTCGAAGAAAATCTTAGGAGTAGCGATTGCTATTTTTAGAGGAGGAGCATTAGGCATGTGCGATAAGTTAATAAAAACCCAATATTTCTAAATATTATGGATGTTCAAAAAGCAAAATCTCATATAAAAAAATTGGCAGAAAAGTTTGACTTGAAATATAATCCAAATTGGTTTAAGCATTTATGGATTTCTGTAAGGCATGAAATTTTAACAGAATATATTGGAAACTGCCCAGACCCAATTTATCAAAAATACGGAAAAACAGCAAAACAAAAAATAAAGAATATTGATAAATTTGTAAATTCAAAAGATTTTCAGAATTGCCTGAAAAGATATGGTGGGCAAGTTTCACAAAAAAGTGAGTTAAAACAAGAAGAAAAATGGATTAAAAAAATTGATAATGAAGAATTAAGAAACGAGCTTTTAAAATTTCATGAAGAATTGAAAAACCAATTTGGAGAAACTGATTTTTTGGCTCTTCTGACAATTCCAAGAAACGAAAAAGAAAAAGAATGGCAAATGAGATTTTGTTTGAGGCACGAATGGATTCACATTTTACTGGACAAAAATAAAATTCAATTTCAGGAAATTGCTAAAAAATATTGGCCATATGATGAAGGAATAAATGAATACATGGGGGCCTATTTAGATGGCACATTGAATAAGTTTGAAAAATTTAGGGATAAAGAAGATTATCCAATGGAAAAGAAATATTGGGTTTATGCTATAAAATTAAGAGAATTGCTTAAAGATAAAAAAACTTCAGAAGAAAGAAAAAAAGCACTTCTCGATTTGATTTCTGATTTAAAGAGACGAGCACATGCTTAATTGGGCGGGTTTTATCAACTACAATCACTATTGGATTAAAATCTTAATCACCTAATTTATTAAATACATATAAAAATTTGATTTGTTAATTACTTGTTAAGAATTAAGCAGCTATTGAGTAGGAGCCTGTTGCTTTTCCTAAATATCCAGAAAAGCTTAATAAGCTACCTGCTCCACCATATTCTATTCCCCTCACAGCACCATATGGCTCCTTTGTAGCTTGTTCTCTTTCTTGTTCTCTCATTCTTGCGAAATAATTGTCTTTGCGTCCACTTTCATTTATACTTGGATTTTCACTAATTTCATGCAAACCACTATTTCCAGAGCCAGAGCTATGTACTTCCGCTCTTGCGGAACCAGGAGTTCCATTTGCATCCATATCACATCCACACATAAAGTTACTCTGGTCTTTTCCTTTTTAAAGCTTTGGGTCTGGCGTTTTGGCGTTTTAGAGTTTGGGAAATTGCGGATAATGCCTGTGTATTTGACAAGAGAGAATTGTTTTATTGGGAGTAATATTAAGATGTGTATTATTAAATCTAATAGATAAAGTAGGAGTTATTTGAAATTCTGAATGTTATAGCGGGGGCGGGATTTGAACCACGCGACCTCCGGGTTATGGGCCCGGTGAGCACTCCAGACTGCTCCACCCCGCTGTCATTATATCTGTATGGAAGGACTTTTAAAGTTTAGTATGTTCATTAATTTATGGGAAGGGTGAAAAAAGCGGGAAAGGAGATTATTGAAGATACTCTGGCAACAAAGGATATACTTAATATCCCTACCTTCTTGAATGTTGCACGTATTGTTTTGACTTTTGTTTTGGTTTATATGATTGTTGTTGATTCTGATATTGAATTGATTGTTTTTGTTTTTGTTATTGCTGCATTAACTGATTGGTTTGATGGCTATACTGCAAGAAAGCTTAAATTAACAAGCAGTTTTGGGGCGAAGGCAGATATGTTTGCGGACAGAATTTTATGGATTGGAACTGCTTTAACATTCATTCTTGTTTTTGGAATTCGGGGAAGGCTTGACCCATTGCACGGTTTGCAAATTCTTCTTATTATGACTCGGGAAATAGTTTCTGCACCTTTTGCAATAGCTGGTGCATTTTCTGGTTCTGTATTCCCTCCCGCAAGATACGTTGCTAAAATCACTACATTTTTACAAGGGTTTGCATTACCTGCAGTAATGCTTAGTGTGTTCTATCCTCTGTGGACTTACTTTTCTTTGCCTTTGTCGATAGTGATTGGATTTTTGGGTGCAATTTCAGGATTGCATTATATACATGACTTAGAGGTTATGAAAGAGAAAAGACAGAGGAGATATTAAATGAGCGGACCCGGGGAAGGAAAAATAAAACTGGGAAAGGCCGATGTGTATATTCATGTAAAAGGAAAGTCAAATGCAAGAATTACTCATGTTGATATAGAACTTGATGCATTAAATGAAGTTATTAAGGACGGGGAAAGCACCTATGTCGGAGGAAAGAAAGGGGGAGTTTTTTTAGGTTTGAAAAAAGAAATGATTAAACGAGCTGAAGAGAAAGCAAAGAAATAAGACGCTTGAAGAAGATTTGAATCTATAATCTTTTAGGAAATTATTGCGGTGACTTTAACGCCGAAGGTATTTAAAAAACTAAATTGAATATACAAATATTAAAAAATAGAAGATTCTAAAACAAATTATGGATGGTGAAAAGGGATGGGATTCTTCAAGACCATTAAGGACATTGCCCTCACAGATTTTTACATATTTTGAATCTGCATTAAAAACATTATATGAAGAATTTAAATCTGGTGGGATGATTTCTCTTCCCCATACAGATAGATATGGTCAGACATTCTGGAGAAAACAATCAATAAATCCCGAATGGTATCGTGGGCTTTATAAAGAACATAGGAAAAAAAGAAAAACTCCTAAAATGAAAGTTAAAAGAGTAATTGGAATAAGTCAAAGGGAAACTAGGGGGAAAAGACGCCAGGATTCTTTTAGAAAAAGAAATCACAAAAACAATAAAAGAAATCACAAAGTTCAAACCAGAATTAATAACAATAATTGTAGCCCACAGGCTTTCAACAATTGCACATTCAGATAAAATCATGGTTTTAGAAAAAGGAAAACTCATAGAAAAAGGCACTCATAATTCATTGTTAAAAAAGAAAGGTCTTTACTCTGCCTTATGGAGAGAACAAATCGCGGAAAATTAGTTGTAGGATTTAATCACTATAATAATCTTTTATGGTCCCAATTGGTTTAAGATCTTTCGTTTCAGCAAGGCCATAGGCTCGCAAACTCATACAAACACCAGTAAGAAGACTCAAGAAGGGGACTGCTAAAACAGGAATCCCTATTGAAAGATTATCAGAGTTATCTGCAAAAAGAAATGTAGAAGGTAAAATACTAATAAGCCCTAAAAGATGAAAAGGCAGAGCAATACCATGAAGTCTGTTTGAGGACTTATTTCTCTCCTGCATTATATCTCCACATTCACTACTATAAACTTCCCCATCCAAAGAGGAACCATATCCTTTCCTATAGCCTCTCTCATTAAGTAAATACCCTGTTTTCAAGCGGAAAACAATACCCTTTTCGTTATCTCTTATTAATCTATTAACCTCTAGCATATTTTGTTCCCTATAGGATGACTCTAGTAAAACCTCTAACGGCACGCGATGCACGCGATCTTCAATCTCTTGTAATTTGGGACACTCTGAAGGGGATGCAGCAAAGTAAGAAACAGCATCAGCAAAGTGCATTGCAAGCATCAAATTACGCGTACTTGTGCCCAATGTAGCAAACCCAGCCATTCTTGGTCTTCTAAATCCATCACGACCACGCCCTTTATATTGGACAAATCCTTTATATTCCATTCCAGACAAATCTTCTTCAAGCAGTCCATTTTCAACAGGGGTTAGCATATCAAAATAGAAATTGACCAATATAAAAGCTTATCTTCTTATTTTTCACTGAAATAGGAAAGATTTATAAATAATTTAACCATAATAGCAATATGGACAAATCAAGAATAAAATTTGGGGACAAAGTTAAACTAGACAAGAATGATAAGAAAATCATAGAGATATTACAAAAAGAAGCAAGACTTCCTGTTACCCAAATTGCTAAAAAAGTAAGAATGCCTGCAGACAGTGTAAAATATAGGATACAAAGACTAGAGAAGCTAGGTGTAATAAGGTTTTATCATGCAGTTATAAACTTCCCCTTGCTTGGTTATCCAATGTATAGTTATACACCCATATCTCTTTTTGCAATGAATGAAACAGAAGAGAAATTATTCATAAATTATTTAATCTCACATCCCCAAATAACCTGGGTGTCAAAAACAACAGGAAATTGGGATTTTATTATCGGAACTTGCGCAAAGGATTTCAAAGAATATGATGAAATCATAAAATCAATAAGGCTAAAATTCATAAAATTCATAAAAGAATTCGAAACCATATCAACAATAGAAGAATTCAAATATGACATGATGTATGGGCTTATAGAATAAACCTCTAACTAAATTTCCTCTACCAATTGTCTTCAAGAAGATTTATCTTAGAGTGTTCAAATCCTTCTAATTAAGGCGAAACGCCTGAATAAACTACTTGGGATAAACTCCAAGACTAGACATATAACAAAAAGTTAGTCTTATTTTTCAAAAATAATCCATTTAGGTTCGCCAATAATCTCTTTGTGATATCCTGCTTTTGCAAGATTAATTGATGGCCAATTTACCCAACAATCCATCCAACCTTGGTTAGTCTTTAATAGATAATGTCCCCATGTGTCATCATCACCTTCTTTAACGAAAGCAATAGTTCCAGATTTTTCAAGTAAATGGATATGTTCTTCTTTGAACTTCTTGTAAATATAACTTTTACCTTTTTTATTTAGAATTTTAACAAGATCCTTACAACCATATCCTTTAGTGCAAGACCAATCAGGATTTTCAGACAATTTTCTGGCTTCTTGATAATCTATTCCTAAGGCGGAAGCTACACAGGCTATTCCGCAACCCATTCCTTCTTCTTGTGCAATAAGATTTCCAGCCATAAGTAAAACTAATAGAATTTGCTTAAAAACCTGTTGATATTTTTTTAATTTTATATTCGATAGAATACTGAAATCCTAAATGTAATAGGGGGACTTTAACGCCGAAGGCAGGAATCGAACCTGCACATCTGTGAAGAAACTTGCTCTCCAAGCAAGCGGGCTACCACTGCCCAACTTCGGCATATCAAAATCAAAAAGAACTTTATTTATAAATCCAATGTTTCAGCTAAGCTCTTGCATATGTTCTGAAAGCATATCCTCCAAGTCTTTCCTCTTCTGCAACAACGCCCCACTCATCCCCAAATTGAGGAAAATAAGTGTCTCCTTCAACAATCCATGGAAATTCTGTAAGCTCTAATCTTGTAGCCATACCAATTGTTGCATCATAAACACTCCCTCCACCTATGACATAGGCAGTCCTATCCTTATTTACTCCTTGGGCAAGAGCAATTGCAAATTCCAAACTTCCCGCACTTATTGCATTTTCTCCATAAACCTTTCCAAAGTCAGCTGTCGAAGTCAGGACTATATTTTTTCTTCCAACTAATGGGAAAACTCCTTTGCCAATTAGTTCTTCAGCGGTTCTCCGCCCCATAATCACTCCATGATTTATGGTGAGTTTTCTGAATCTTTTCAAATCTTCTCTAACAGATCTCCATGGGATATCTCCATCTTTTCCGATAACCATCCTTCCGAGATTATCTCTGGCGATTCCTGCGATTAACACAAGACCATTTTCTTCAGGCATATTAAAAATGGTGATTAGTTGTTTTTAATTATTCTTGTGATATATGGTGTATAAATTATAATTAAACTTAAAAACAAAAGAAATTTAATGAAATCTGTAAAATGAAAATTTCCGCAGTTAGAATATTAGAACTAAACAAGAAATATAATCTTATAGAGGGATTATCAAAAAGGGAATTAGAAAATCCAGAGGGTTCTGGAATAGATTTAAGGGTGGGGCAAGTACACAAATTGCTCGGAGATAGTCTACTTGCTGCGGATGGAACAAGCAGGGAAAGATATTCTCCTAAAACAGAATTACTGGGAGATTTTGAAAAAGATGGAAATAAAACCATTGTTCTAAAACCAGGAGAATTTGTTTTAGTTACAACAATAGAAGTTATCCATGCACCAGCTGAAAAATTAAAATATGACAATTCTTTTCCAGAAGGATATTTAATACCCAAAATTTGGCCGAGAAGTTCTTTACATAGGGGCGGGGTAAGTTTTCATGCGACAAAAACAGATCCGGGATATAAGGGAAAGCTTGCATTCGCAATAAAAAATCAGGGAGATCAAAATTTTATATTTGAATTGGGTGCAAGAATGTTTAATATAGAATATGAACCCGTAATTGGAGAAATAAACAGGGCATACTCTGGACAACACCAAGGCGGAAGGGTGACAAGCCAAGGTGAAAAAGAAGTTCAGAATTAAAATGGAACCACCCGGATTAATCCCACAAAGAAAACCTACCTTTTGTGTCTGTTCTATTTTGCAAGGAATTCTTAATAATCATGGGATACAGATTTCCCAAGAGGAAATTGCAAATAATTTAACCCCCTCGGCTAAAGGACATAGAGTTGATGACCATAAAATAAAAGATTTTCTAAGATTGAAGGGTTTTGAGTATAACTTTTATTGGCATAATGAAACTCCCTTTAATGAGCCTTTGGATTTAGTGGATGAAATATCTATAAACCATGGATTGATGGCCTATGGGACACATGCATACAGAATAATAAGATTTGAATATCCTTTTATAGTAGCAGAAGACCCTGCCGATTCATCAAGAAGGAGGTTTGAATTCCGAGCTTTAATGAGGGAAATTGGGGAAAGGGGAGGAGGGTTTGGATTAATAAGAAGATTAGATTAGCAATTCAAGTCAGTAGATAAACATTTGTTATTTTGTTTACAAAAATAAATCGTCCATTGTCCAGATTTATTTTCCAATTTTATAGTTATTAGTCTATAAAATGGAGAAGATGGAAGTATGAGAGGGATTAGAAATAGCAATGAAGTCTATGGGTTCTGTAGATTTTCTAAATTTAAAATGGAAAAGCTCAACTACTATCAAGTATAATCATCCTTAAAAAATAGAACTATCTCATAATCAAATGGCAGATAAGCAATATTTAGATCATGCGAAAGAAATTCTAACTTCTCCTTATTCAAGCATAAAGGGAAACCGAAAGGGCTCTCCGATTATTTCTTTAATGGGAGGAACAGACCGTTACGACTTGAGAGACGGGTTTCCATTATTAACTACAAAAAGAATTCCATCCAAGTCAATATTTCATGAATTAATTTGGTTCTTAAGAGGCGATACAAACATAAAATACCTTGAAGATAATGGAGTTACAATTTGGAGACCTAACGCTTTCGAAAATAATCTTTCAGCAATGGTAAAGGAAGGGATTTTTTCCGAAGGAATAAAGGGGATAAAATATTCTCCTGATTGGGATAATGCAGTCGCAGAGTATGGGCAAAGAATTAGAGAAGATTCAGGATTTGCGGAAAGGTTTGGAGACGCAGGACCAATATATGGTGCCCAATGGATGAGGTGGCAGTATTTTGATGTGGAAAAGGGAGAAGTGGTTTTGGTAGACCAAATGGGCGATATGATAGAAAGGATGAAGAAAAGACCAACAAGCAAGAGAAACATGGTAACTGCATGGCAACCGGGAGATGTAGCAAGAACATCACAACCTCCCTGTCATGTATTAATTCAACCATGGGTTAACGAAGAAGGAGAATTAGATTTACAAATGTATCAAAGAAGTGCTGACTGGTTCTTGGGAATTCCATTCAATATTGCAAGTTATGCAGCACTTACACAGATTATTGCAAATGAAACTGGTCTAACTCCTAGAAGCTTTGTGCATGGTTTTGGGGACGCACACATTTACGCCGGGCTCATAAAGAGAGGGCAGTGGTATCGGGAGCATTTAGATGAATTAAGATTAAGGATGAAATCAATCCGCGAGGGTGATGAAGGAAGATACGAAGAATTATTAATGTGGGTAAATTCTAATGCACCAAAAGATGATGTTGAAGAGCAATATGACCACGTCACTGCACTAATAGAACAAAGGTCAAGGAAGCCAAAAGAAAACTTGCCAACTTTAAAGATAGCTAGAAAGCCACATAAACAGCTGACAATAGATGATTTTGTTTTAGAGGGTTATGAATCACATCCGGCAATCAAAAGAAAAATGGCGGTTTAAAGAGTACTAGAAAACCCATCAATAACTTCTTTAGCTTCTTCTAAATCAGAATAGCAAAAACTCTTAATTTTATCATTCCCTATAATCATCGGAGAAACCATTTTACCATCTTCTTTTCTGTAAAGGCACAGGATTTTTTTCCCATTTTCAAAAGCTCTGCCAATTTCATAACCTACTCCTAAACTTGGTTTTGTGATTTCCGCAACTAAAATATCAGAAGAAAGAACCCATTTCATATCTCTATCGTGGATTTTTTTATCCCCGATTCCCTCTCCATCTTCAGCACTTAAATGTGCATCACCAACGTGTTCTGTTAAAACCTCTCCGTATTTTTTTAGGTAATTAATAATTTCTGAATAAATTTTAACATCATCCCTCCCTCCGGAAATAGAACCTGCAAAATATATTTTCATTAAAAAAGATAAGATAAATTATTAATAAAGATTTAGTTAGTCTTTCATCTCAATTTTTATCTGCACGCTTCTTGGTATCTTTAAAGTCATAATTGGATGCAGAACTCTATCCTGTGCGGGAAGGTCAATTATTCTTTTATGAACTCTCATTTCAAACCTGTCAAATGTAGCCGTTCCATCTCCGCAAGGACTCTTTCTTGTTGTTACTTTCATCCTTCTTGTAGGCAATGGAATGGGACCACGCATATTAACTCCCGTTTTATCAGAAATCCCTTTAATCATTTCAATCACTGAATTTAAAGCTCCTATATCAATACTGCTTAATTTAATTCTTACCTTTCCCATGATGGGTTTAGAAAAATTTGGTTTAAAAAGATTTGCTTTTCAAATTTTATGGAGTGCGGTCAGCCCGCCGCGTAGTGAGCCGACCGCCCCCATCCCAGCCAAGTGGGATGAGCATAATAAAAATACACAAAAC
The DNA here is from genome assembly GCA_030699205.1 of Candidatus Pacearchaeota archaeon. Classification (GTDB taxonomy): domain Archaea; phylum Nanobdellota; class Nanobdellia; order Pacearchaeales; family GW2011-AR1; genus SICU01. The sequence goes on along the minus strand of JAUYJY010000033.1, from coordinate 26,918 downwards.
TTACATTTATAATAGTTTGTTCCATATAGTATAGCAGAAGACAAAATATTTTGAACAGTTTTTTGTTCTTCCGCTAATAGTCTAAGACAAATACTGTTTAATTATAAATGTCTTAGACTATATTATGGACATTTCAAGCAAAAAAGAAAAACAGGAATATCAAAAAGTCCCTCTCGTTTTGTTTTGGGACTTTTGGATGCATGAGAAATCTTTTATGGATTTCTCTGCACAGAGAATTGCAAGAGTAAGCAATTCTCTTGTGCTCTAAGTTGCATTCATCTGTATCAGCAACTTCGACATAAAAAGAAATGCAAATTCCATCTTTATGCTTTTCTCATTTCAATAATTATTCTTATGATATCTATGATTGGCATATCTTTAACAAATCATGAAACCCTAAGTCCCATCCTCGGGATATTCTTTTTCTTCATATTCTACGTCTCAATAATTGGAGCAATAGGGTCGGGATTGACTTTTTGGATAAGAATGATTTACTTGGAGGGAATTATGAAGAATACTTTCCATCTGATAATAACTATTTTCACAGGAATATTAGGGGCTATTGTATTTTACATTGCAGTTTATAAGAAGAAACTTTCCTAAATGGGAACATATTTAAAATTGTTTTTATTCTTTTAAAGAGAGAAAAAGAGGTTTGCAGATGGAAAGTATAATTATAGAAATTGGGGTTATTATTGGATTGGCGGCAGTTCTAAGTTTATTTGGAAGAGCAATAAAACAGCCCCCTATAATTGCATATCTGATTACAGGAATTTTAGTCGGGCCATTTGCATTAAATTTGTTAAGTTCTACAGATTTGGTTCAGGCATTAGCGAGGATGGGAGTCACTTTCTTATTATTTATCGTTGGTTTAAATTTGGATTTTAGGGTCTTAAAGGATGTTGGGGGTGTTGCTCTCGGAGTTGGATTGGGGCAGATATTAGTTACGGCGTCCATAGGATTTTTAATTGCTATCGGATTTGGATTTTCATCAATTCCCGCATTATACATTGCAGCAGGTCTTGCGTTTTCATCGACAGTTGTTGCTGTAAAACTTCTCTCAGATAAAAAAGAATTAGATACACTACATGGAAAAATAGGAATAGGTGTTTTAATTGTTCAGGACTTTGTTGCAGCAATTGCATTGATGTTAGTTCCAGTTTTAGGGGGTGGAGACATATCTTTAATTTTCATTCAGCTTATTAAGGGTGCGATTGCAATTGCAGGAGTTTTTTTAATCTCATATTTCATTCTTCATAAAATTGTTGGATTGGCTGCGAGAAATCAGGAAATTTTATTCTTATTTAGCGTTGCGTGGACACTAATAGTAGCAATAGCTTTTGAGGGGTTGGGATTTTCAATTGAAATTGGGGCATTATTGGCGGGGATGGCACTTGCATCATCAAAATATAATCTTGAGATAAAGGGTAAAATCACAGGGATAAGAGATTTCTTTGTGGTGTTGTTTTTTGTATTTTTTGGCTCTAAACTTATAGGTCCTTTATCTTTGGGATTAATTACAAAGGCATTTGCATTCTCTATTTTTGTATTGGTGGGGAATCCAATAATTGTAATGACTTTAATGAAGTTCTTTGGATATAAAAAGAAAGTGGGATTTCATACAGGAATTTTACTTGCACAAATAAGCGAATTTTCATTAATTCTGATTTTGCTTGGAGCAACTATGGGTGTTTTGAAACAGGAAATACTTTCTCTTTCAATTTTAGTGGCACTAATAACTATCGCCTTGAGCAGCTATATGGTTTATTATTCAAATCCAATTTATAATAAAATAAAGAATTTGCTGAATATATTTGATGGAAAAAAGAAAGAACTTGGCACGGCTGCCAAAAACAAAGATTATGATGTGATTTTAATGGGGTATGGCCATTTAGGGTTTAACTTATTAAAAGCGTTTAATAAAGCAAGAAAGAAATATTTAGTTATAGATTTCAATCCAGATATTATAAATAAACTTTCTAAAAGGGGAATTAATTGTGCTTATGGTGATGTGAATGATTCTGAATTTCTAAATGAATTAAGATTAAGAAAAGCAGAAATTATAATTTCAACAATATCAGATTTAGAAACAAATATTAAAATTTTAAGAGAAATAAAAAATAAGAATGTTCTTTTTATACCAACTTCTAAGAGAATGGAAGAGAGCATCAAGTTATATGAAGAGGGTGCAGATTATGTTATTATGCCCAGCTTCCTTGGGGGGGATTTTATGGCACATCTTTTAGTAAAAGATAATTTTGAGAAAAAAGAAATAAGAAAAGAAGGTAAGAAACAATTGAAAGAATTTGGAGAAAGAATTTCTCACGGGCACCACCCACGCAATGAATAGGAATATCTATTCGCTTTCTTATTTCTTTTCTCCCCGTCTGCTAATCGCAAGGTTTCTGATTACATCAATAATTCTTAAAATTACTTCAAGACCGATTATCAAAATTAAAAAGTAAAAGATGCTTCCAACTAATTCTGGGAGAGCTATAAGGTTAGTAAGAATTCTTTCCAAAGAGAAGAAATTAGGATTTAAAATAAAAATAGCAAGAATGGTAAATGGAAACATTTTTGCAAGGTCTCTTGATAAATCTTCTTCGTAATAAGAAAGCATTCTTATTGCCGCAATCATTGCTGCAGAAACAACAATTACCTGATGAATACTAAGGCTTTCGGATAGTATCAGAATTAGCAACGCTAAAATTCCGAACCAGAAGAAAATTAGAAATGGAAGAATAATTATGTATTCAATTAAATAAAGGGCTATTGCCAACAATTTCTTAAGAAATGGGTGTGTAAGGCGGTTGTATTCAAAAAGGTTTAATTCAATTAAGTCTTTCTTAGAAAGGAACCGATAAAATTTCCATGTAAAAATAGAATAAAGAGAAAGCAATAATGCGAAAACAAATATGTTAATCAATCCGGAATATTGTGTAGGTACGCTTGCAATGAGTAAATTATATGCACCTACAAAAGACAATATTATCTCCTCCATCACCATAAAACTTTAAAGAATTTATGATTTATAAAATATACCAATTCCCACCAAGCACATTAAAATACTATCAATTTGATTATATTACATTGTGGAGTGAACCCATATTTTTAGATACTAAGTTAGATTAATATCTGGTAATATAGCAGAAGACAAAATATTTTGAACAGTTTTTTGTTCTTCAGCTAATAGTCTAAGACAAATACCTTTCAATTATAAATGTCTTAGACTATATTTGGGTTATTTTATAATTATTGATTGTGTGCTTTAATGTATTGGTGCTGTGAAAATAGGTTATAGCAGAAGACAAAATATTTTGAACAGTTTTTTGTTCTTCCGCTAATAGTCTAAGACAAATACCTTTCAATTATAAATGTCTTAGACTATAGTAAGTTTTTCCACTAATCACAAAATCTAATCTTTTAGCTCACTCATTAATTTTAAATAATCACCTCACTAATTTAAGATATGATAGACATAAGTTTAATTAGGCAAAACCCGGATTTAATCCGAAAAAACATAAAAAAGAAATTTCAAGATGAGAAGTTAAAAGTTTTAGAAGAAATCATAAAAAAAGATGAAAAGTGGAGAAAATTAAAGTCAGAAATTGATTCTCTAAGGGCTGAAAGGAATGTTTTGTCAAAACAAATTTCAGAAGCTAAAAAAGAAAGGGCGAATGATAAAAACCTTCTGAAAAAAGCCAAACAAATTCCCCAGGAAATTGCTAGGGTTGAAGAAAAAGAAAGAAGATTAAAAGAATCTATTGATAGTTTACTAAAACAAATACCAACTATTTTGCATGAATCTGTTCCTATCGGAAAATCTGCAAAGGATAATGTTGTTCGCGAGGTTATCGGAATTCCTAAAAAATTTGATTTTTCCATAAAAAATCATACAGAATTAGCTGAGGAATTAGGTCTTGCTGATTTTGAAACTTCTGCAGAAATTACTGGAAATGGTTTTTATATTCTAAAAAATGATTTAGCTTTGTTAAATCAGGCCTTAATAAATTATTCAAGAGATTTTATGGTTTCAAAAGGATATGAGTATATAGAGCCACCACTGATGATTAGAAAAAAAGTTTTAGAAGGGGTATACTCTAAATCTGAAATAGATGCAATGTCCTATAAGATTGAGGGAGAGGATTTATATTTAATTGCAACATCAGAACATCCAGTGATTGGGATGTTTATTGGGAAAACATTAAACCACAAGGATTTACCATTAAAATTAACTGCATATTCAATGTGTTTTAGAAAAGAAATTGGTTCTCACGGCATTGATGAGAAAGGTCTTTTTAGAACGCACCAGTTTAATAAACAAGAAATGGTAGTTATCTGCGAGCCAAAAGATTCTTACAAGTATTATAAAGAATTAATGGATTTATCAAAAGAGTTATTTAAAAAACTAAAGATTCCAATAAGAGAATATGAATCCTGTTCGGCAGATTTAGGAGATTTAAAAGCGAAGGGTGCAGATTTAGAATTCTGGCGCCCAAGAACTAATGAGTATAATGAAATTGGCTCGGTAACAAATATGGAAGAAGCACAGGCAAGAAGATTAAATATAAAATATTTTAATGATAAGGGCGAAAGAAGATTTGTGCATACTTTGAATAATACGGCTATTGCAACTTCGCGTGCAATGGTTGCAATTCTTGAAAATTGTCAGCAAAAAGACGGAACAATAAAGATTCCTGATGTTTTGATTCCTTACATGGACGGCAAGAAATTTATCGGCAAGAAATAAAGTAGAAATCCAAGGGTATAGCAGAAGACAAAATATTTTGAACAGTTTTTTGTTCTTCCGCTAATAGTTTAAGACAAATACATTTCAATTATAAATGTCTTAGACTATATAAAAAAGGGTATTAAAAAACTTTAAATTACTTTTCAGTATCTCAAGCAAAATATATTAAATAACGGGTCGTCCTCACATGCCTATAATAGGTGTTCAACGAAATTTCTAATTCTCCTAAAATCTACAAGTAAAAAATAGCTAAAATCTCTCTTAGCCATCCCCCGACAACCCAACTCGAGCCCAAGTCTTGTTATTTTTATCTTAATTAGTTAAGGCTTAAACTCTCGCCCCAATTACGAGGGGCGCGCCTGTCCTTTGGACAATTAGTCAAAACTTTCAGTTTTGAGATTTACTTAGAAATAATCTTTTTTCCTCCGCCCAAAAGCAAAACCTTTAAATAAATATAATAGTATATATAGCTAATAATACTTATACTATGTTAACAGAAAAAGAAATAGAAGTTCTAAAATTAAAAAAGAAAGGTTTAACTCAATTAGAAATAGCTAAAAAACTAAAGATTTCTCAGCCAGCAGTTTCTTCTTTTTATAATAATGCATTAAAGAAAATTAAAGACGCAGAAGAAGTTTTGAAATTAAAAAGGGAGCTGGGAATATGAATAAAGAATTTTTAGCAATATTTGTATTAATTTTCTTATTCTTAGTAGCAATAGTCACAGCCTCAACTTTCATAGACAACTCTCAATCAAATTTTGATTCTGGAACTTATAATTGGACTTTTTACAATTCTTCTGGCTTTGTTCAATTAAATGAATCAAGATTAAATGGAACTTACACAAGCCAGATTTTTAATTCGGGACGAAGTTCGCAGTGGAATAATATTTCTTGGTTTACAGAAGTTCCATATAATCAAGAACTTCCAAACAATCAAGAAGTAGAAACAGGTGATTTTTTAAGAGGAATTAATATGACTGGAAATGTTTTGCTGATGCATATGAATAATGACTCTTTTTATGGAGAAAATGATACACATGTTTATGATTTTTCAGGCAATGGGAATAATGGAACAGGGATTGGTTTTGATGGAGATGAAGTTACGGGTTATGGAAAGCTTAATGGAGCTTTTGATTTTGACGGAACGGATGATTATGTTGATGTAGGTACTACCATATTACCTGCAAATGGTGATTTGACACTGTCAATGTGGCAGCAGACTCGATCATCTGCGATAGCCCACACCGCACTTTTCGGGCAGAATGAAGATATCTTTATTTTGTATGGAGTTACAACATTCGGTTTAGCGAACAATCAGTTGAGACTATTTGTTGATGGTGAAGTATGTGTAGGGTCTGATTTGCGTGATGACGCATGGCATCTGATTACTGTTGTAAGAAGTGGAAACAACTGGATAGTGTATAAAGATGGTACTGAAGACTGTTCAGGCATAAAAGCTAGTGATCCTGGAATCGGAGATTCATTTATTGGTCGTCGAGTTACTGCGGCAGATATGGTGCATGACGGTCTAATAGACGAAGTAGCAATCTTCAACCGTTCTTTATCAGCAACAGAGATCCAAGACATCTACAAAAGAGGAGCATTAAGATTAAATCTTTCTGCTCAATCTTGCGATGATGCTTCTTGTTCAGGAGAAAGCTTTACAAATCTTGGAAATAATCTAACAAGTCCTCAAAATTTATCAGTTACAGACAACCAGTATTTTCAATATAAATTTGATTTTACAACCGATAACGCAAGTTACACTCCTGAATTATATAATGTAACAGTTGATTATACAATTCTTAATAGTGCACCAACAACAACCCTAAATTCCCCATCAAACAACTCATATCAAAATGATATTTCTTCTATCTTACTAAATGCGACAGTTAATGATTTAGATTTGAACAACATGACTGTCTGGTTTTATGGGGGATATCCAAACGGAACATTTTCTATAATTAACACAACTTACAATCAAACGAATGGGACATCTGTTACTTATAATTGGACAGGATTATCTGCTTTGGGGCAATATAACTGGACCGTAATAGCTAACGATGGAACAGCAAATTCAACAAATGAATATTTCTTTTTCAATTTAATTAATTTAACTGTAAATTGCGAAGCAGGAGGAGGTTATCAGCAAGGCGCTTTAGTTTTAGTTCAAGGAAATGTTACAGATGGAACAAGTGCTTTAAATTCTCAAAGCGTTAATTTAACTGTTTATGATGCTTCTAATAATTTAGATGGCTCTGCAAATTTAACGAGTGCGGATGACGGGAGTTTTGAAACAACATTTTAAGGATTAAATGTTGGAAGTTATACTCTAAATGCAAATACTACTTATTTAGGATTTAATAAACCCTGCACAGATACTTTTGTTGTTGGCTCTCCTGCTGATTTTGTTTTAGACAAAATTGTTTCTTTGTATAATATGACAAATACAACAATAAATTACAATATTACATTAAGGGTTGTAAATAAAGGAGGAAGTGATGCAACAAGTTCTTTATTAACAGATTCTGACTCAACCTCAAGCCCATATGATTTAACAACTGTTTCTGCTAATTCATCTGTTTTAAGGAATTATTTAAAAGAATATACAAGAAATTCAACAACCTATAATTTAACTCTTGCGACAGCAACCGTTAATGCAACAGACCCTTATTCTGGAAACGAAATATCTGCGAATTCTTCAGAAATGGTTTTAATAATACCTTCTTCTCCAACAGGACAACAATTAACTCTTGTAAAAAATGCCTATTATAATTCAGAAAATTCTACTGCTGTAAATTACACTTTAACAGTAGATGTAGTAAATTCTGGAGGAACAGATTTAACTTCTATCTCATTAATAGATAATGATTTAGATATTAATACAAATATAAACTTAAACAGAACACAAAATTATAGCACATCTGGTTCTGTTATTGTAAGCAAAGCTGCTTCAAATACATTAAAAACATTTGTAAAAGCAAGTGCCACTGTTAATTCTGTGACTTATCAATCTAATCAGATTCAAGTAAGTATTCCAGGTTATGGGGGTCCTGCAGACTTAACAGTATATGCTCCTGCTTCTGTACAAACATCCACAAGTTTTGACACTACGATAGAAATTGAAAACCAAAATATAGATATAGGGCAGGATTTTATAACAGATTATTGGATTACAAACGTTGCTGAAGATACCAATTACAGCTCTGGACAACAGACAGTTTATGTCGGTGCTTCTGGAACTTCAAATATAACTGCAACTTTAACTTCTCCTTCAAGTGCAGGAACATATCGTTATAAAGCATTAACCACTTGGACGGGAGGAACAGCATCTGCTTTTGATAGTTTTACAGTAACTGCTCCCTCTTCAGATACAGGAACGGGAGGGAGTTCTGGAGGTGGTGGAGGAAGCATAACTGGAGACGCCATCCAAGAGGTAATCTGCAATCCTCCTTATATGAGATATGGTTTAGAATGTTGTTTGGATGCCAATAATAATTCTATATGTGATAAAGATGAAGAAAAATGGGAGAAAGGAGAAAATAAAACTTCTCAAGAAAATCAAACAGGTGGAGAAATTGAAAAGCCAGAAAAACAATCTCAATTTAATGAATATATTAAAAATATTGGAAAATTTTTCTCTTCAATTATAAAACAAGTTTCTAAAAATAAAATTTACTTTTTTATTGGTTTTGGAGCTTTAATTTTAGTTTCAATAATCTTCTTGACAATTAAATTTTTAATAAAAAGAAAGCCTAAAGATCTAACGAGATTAAAATCTATAAAAGGAATTAAGGTTTATGGGGCAGATGGACATAAGATTGGAAAAGTAAAAGAAATCTATTTAGAAGAAAAGAAACCTAGAATTTATGGATGGTTAATTAAAGTAGATAAAAATACTGCTAAAAAAATAAAAAATAAAAATATCCTTGTTAAACATAAGCATGTTGAATCAATAAAACATATAATGATAATTGATAAAAGGGTTTCAGAACATTTGGAAAAACTAGATTCTGATATTAAATAACCCCATAAAAGATTATTCCATCTTCTTTCTTAGAAAGAAAGAAGCAAAGAAGGGCACGCACCTCAAAGTTAATGGGATGGCTAAAAACCCACCTGAACTAAGAGAGATTTTAGAAATATTAATACGGAGAATTAGAAACTTGCTTCGTTTCACTCCGCACCACGCCTTGCAGGCTTTCAGAAAATCAAAAATTTTTTCAGGTCGCTGAACAGGGCTTAAACAGAAAATCCTTGCAGGATTTTCCCAAATTTTTTCTTTCAGAAAAACTCTCGAGCATTCCGCAATTTTTCCAGCTCTCTTTTAGGAGGGAAAAATTTCTCCACCTCGAGCCCTTGGGGTTGTTTAAGCCCGATTAATTGGACCATATTAAACTCCAATTAATTTACTATCATAGAATATTTTTAAATTTTCGAGTTTTTATTTTATATTCTATCTCGCCCTGTTATAAACTCTCACAAAAACCCATCCGGCAATGTAACCCAGGACATATGCCTGAATCAAACCAAAGATAAAAGTCCAATCGTTAAACGAAAAACTAATGGGAAAATTATCTGCAACTCCTATTCCGCTATAGCCCCCAAACCAAACAAATAGTGTATAGAATATAACTGCAATCAAAACAAGAATTCCCAAGGCGTGCCCGAAAGCCAAAGAACTTAACGCGGCTCCACTGCTCGGAGCAACACGAACATGCGTACTTCTCTTATTAACACCTCTTTTTTTCACCATATTTATAACAAAAACACAGATACATAAGTTAAATTTTATATTTAAATCTTCCCATCCCCGAATTTATGAAATTGAATATATTTATTTTAATGGCAATTTTAATAGGGGATAATTTATATGAGAGATAATAAATAACAAGGGATATGTTTTTAGCGATTTACTAACAATAAAAACGAAGACATAGCAATCTTTAAAAACAATTTTTTCCCATAATTCTCAGGCCTCAATAGTATAATGGTTAGTACATCGCCCTGTCGCGGCGGAGACCCGGGTTCGATCCCCGGTTGGGGCGTTCACACATAAAAACGCCAACCCCATGAGGGGCATGGCACTAATTTCCCACACCCTCTCGCGGGGATTTGCACATTAATATTTCACATCTCGGTGAGGAGTTAAGGTCAGGGGATAATCTTTTATATTTAATATTTCTTAATTATTTATGGTAAATTTATCTGAGAAAGAAACAAGGAAGAAAGTTATAAATCCAATTTTAGGGCGAGTAGGCTGGGAAGTTAAGGGGATGATTAGGAAGGAGTTGGATTTAGAGGTGGAAGAATGAGTGAAGAAGAATTAAAAAAAGAATCGGCGCGAAGTATAGGAGAAATGAATTTGGCTTGGAAAGAGTTTTTTAAAAACAAGCCAGAGCCAAAAACTGAGGAAGAAGACAAAAAACAGCAGGAAGAATTTTATAATTGGTATAATTATATTAGAAAACAGAGCGATACTGGAAAGACTCCTGCTGAAATGTATAAGGAAGTTTACGGAAAAGAACCGCCGTCGAATCTTCTACTAAATTCCCAAGAGCCAAGCAGAATGATGGATTTTGAATGGGATAAAGATTATGAGGAAGACTATTTTGAGGAAGATGAAGAAAAAAGAAACGAAGAACTAATAAAAATAGCAGAAGAGGCATTTGAAAAAGGAGTTTGGCAAAAATCTAAAGTGCATCTAAAAGAAATGAGTAAACGGGATGTTGCAAGACATATGTTTACACTTGGTTTTTTAGCTCATGAGGACTATATAGATTTTCAATTCACAAATTTAAACAACAAATTAAAAGATATGCCTCCAAAGGAAGTTGAGAAAATGTTTAAAGATTTTAGGAAAGATGAAGGAGATGAAAAATGAAAAAAGGCACAGATATAGAAAGAATAATAATCTTAGAAGAAAATGTAAAAGCAGACCTCTTCAGATGCAAAGTCTGCACAATCAACTTCACAGCCTTTCAACCTTGTATAATGTGCCAGTTAGTAATAGAAAAAGAACAAGAATTAGGGAGAAAACTAACCAAAGAAGAATTTAGAAGTTTGACAAATAGTCTACTCGGAGAAATAAAATAATGGCAACTCTAGAAGATTCAGATGCTAAACTGTTCTATAAGATTAACAATGAACTAATTTATTTTGCAAATTCAAGGTTTAAATTAATCAATAATTTCCCAAGACCTGAAAAAGAAACTTGGGAAGAGGAAGATATTCAGAAAATAGTGGAAAAAATATATTCTGAGCCTAAAATAATAGTATCTTTTTGCAGTGAAAATCCGGCAATGTTAAACAAAGAAGAAATTGAAGTTGCAAAATCCTGTAAAGTCTTTGTTAGAAGCAAGTTTTTAGTTTTTTCCCACAATTCTAAAACAATTTTCTTTAGCTCAGAAAAAGAACCAAAAGCATATGAGGTTTATGGATTATACAATGAAATTCTCGAGTTAGTGCCATTTGAGCCAATTATGATTGAAGCAATTATAATTTCTTTTAAGGGAAAAATAACATATACTGGTTCTTTTCGGCTGTACAATATGTCTTTTGGGGGAGGATACAAAAGAGGATTGAAATTAGATTTTGAAAAGTCTGTATTAAAATTTGGAATTATCTCTTCTCTGGATAAACCGATTGAAGAGAAAAAGCAGTCAGATGAGGAAATGCTTAGATTTTATTTAAAAAACAAGCAAAATAAAGAAGAATATCGGAGAGAGATTAATGAATTGCTAAGAAGAACCCCACAGTTAAATAATATTTACTATAATGAAATAGGCAAATCATATGTGAAGCAGACTAGAGCCATACTTTCAGACATATCAATAAAGGATGGATGGTTTGCAATTGTAAACTCGCAAATAGTTGCGTCAGGTAAAACTAAAGATGAAGTAAGCGAAAGATTAAGAGATGTTTTACCAGATAATAAAATCTCTTCAGCGTATATTTTCGAATATAAGGGAGATAAAAATGAGCGAAAAATGTAAAACTTGCAGAAAAGAATTTATTTCTGGAATTTGGTTAGCCCCACAATTTATAGATGAAAAAGTTTTGTTATTTTGCTCAAATAAATGCAAAAATCAGCATATCAAAGAAAAACTTGATAGAATAAAGTGGAATTATCCTGGATTTTACAAGAAAATTATGAAATCTTTAAAAGAAGGCAAAAGAGATAAAGCAATAGATGAAAAGCTTTGGGATATGATTCTTCAAAGTGGGAAAATTCAGGGAAAGGTGGGAGGAGAGGAGTAAGATGAACAATAAAGATAACTTCCATGTTGATATGAGCGGTAGAATCTATGGAAATAGAACAATAGGAATGGCCTTAGTAGGAACAAAAACAAAAATTCATTATGGCTGTGTTTTGAAAGGAAATCTTTTGAAATTTATTAAAAAAAATTTGTTTAAAGGTAATATCTATGAAGATTCTGCTAAATTGTATGCTATTTGTATTTATTCGCTTGTAAGAGAAGTTAAAAATAATATCGATACTTTGATTGTTTGTAATGATGAGAATTTTAAAATAGTCAAAAAAGCACTTTCTGATTTGTTAGGAGACTATCGTTTCGAGATAATCAATATAACTGAATTTAGGAAAAGACTTGGCAGAAATGTCGGTTCTTTAGCAGATAATTATGCTAGAATATATAGAAGAAGAGCATTAAAGCCAAAAAGGCTGCTTAAAGGAAAACAGCTTAATATTATTCCGATAACTTATAAAATTATTAAACTATCTTGGGAGAAACTAAATGGAAAATAAGTGTAAGCGATTAGCGGTCTTCCCAACCAATCACACGCATAAAACGCTGGTCAGTTTGAATGATCAAACCCTTTACGGAACCGGTTCGCTTACAGAATATAAGGGGCTATTGCCTTTTATATACTTTTTGTTTGGAGGTTTTGGGGGGTGGAGGAGAATGAGTTTAAAGAAGGAGATTATGAAGAAGATATGCGAGAGTGAAGGGAAGTCTGTAAGTGAGAAGTTAAGGGAGATGATTAGGGGAGAGTTGTGAAGATGAAACACCCGAAAAACTTAAATATCACTAAAAAGATATAATAGTATATCTAAAAAGATATAATATAAAGGCTAAAAAGATATAACCTAAAGGAATAAAATGTTAACCAAAACACAAACAGAAATAATGAAGATATTCGTCTCAAAGATAGACAAAAGATTTAGTATAAATGAAATTGCCGAATTTTTAAAAAAACCTTATGCCTTAATTCATCGCTCCATTCAGAAATTAATAAAAGATTCAATTATTCTTATAGATGATAAGAAGCTTCTATCCGTAAATTATAAAAGCAATTTCGCATTAATGTCCTTTGTTGAATCACTAAGAGCAAAAAACCGCTTGACAGACGATAAGTCGGTTTCATTGTTTATAAAAGATTGTTTAAATGAACTAAATGAAGATTTTTTTGTATTTTTAATATTTGGTTCTTTTATAGAGAAAAAGAAATTTAATGATTTAGATATTATAATGATCTTAGATGCTCAAAGCAAAGTTGAACTTACTGAAAAAGTCATTAAAAATATTGCCTCTAATTTTTCATTTAAAATTGATTTACAAGTCATAAGTAAAGAAAGTGCTTATGAAATGTTTTCAAAAAGAGAGCAAATAAATATATTGAATGAATCTTTAAATAAACACCTAATAGTTTTTGGAGGGGAAAACTATTATAAAATCTTATCAAATGCTAGAAAATAAAAAAATAGAAGAAGCAAAGAAGAATGCAATTAGAAGCATAAATTCCGGCATCCTTGTAAAAACCAAAGATTCAGTATATGTTGATTTTTATATTAAGAATGCAAGAGATTCTTTAGATTCTGCAAAAGTTTTATTTGATATTTCCACAAATGAGAAAACAAAGAGTATTCTTGGAATTAATAACTTTAATGGATTTTTATAGTATCTCCGAATAAACAGCAAAGGCAAAATAGTTCTCTCTATCTTTTACTTTAAACAAGAGAATATCATTTACATAATCGTAATCCATTTCTCCTTCTGCTTCTAGCATTCTTTCTTTATTTTCTTTCATTTTCATACCTTTGGTATTTGCCATTCTAATATATTATAAAGGGATACTATTTTAACCTTTTCGGGATCCCGATAATTTTATAAGCCATTATAACCTATGTAAAATATGGCAGAACAAGAATTAATCCAGGAATTTAATGAATTAGAAGCAGACTCTAATTTTATTTCAGAGAAGAGCTTAGAACTTAGCCAGAAATATGCAAGAAAATTCGTAGCTATTAAAGATCAGCAGGTCATTGCTGTGGGAGATAATTTCGAAGATGTCTTAAATGAAATCAAAGAAAAGGGTATTGATGCTAGCCGAATTCTTATAGAATATATCCCAGATAAGGGCGAAATTATTCTTTATTAAAATGAGATTCAACCTTGATATAAGGAATATTAGTGGTTCTATGAGAATAATTCTTCCTATCTTTTCAAGGCAACCAAGATCCTTTGGTAGAATTGAAGCGGTGATAGACACTGGATCTCCCAAAACAATTATTTCTGCAGGCGATGCTATAAAACTAAACATACCATTTACTAATCTCCAAAGTACAACACCATTAACTGGGTTAGGAAAAGGAAGAACACCAATGCTATTAATAAACAAATTTGCTTTTTCAATAAGAGACTCAGATGGTAAACCAAATAATTTTGATATGCCTTTCCTTGTAGCAGATGTTCCAAGAATTAGAAATGAAGGACAAGATAAACTAAACAATGCTACTAGGATTCCAACATTAATCGGAATGGACTTTTTGGAGCTTAATAATTTTGATTTGTTTGTTAGTTTAAACAAGAATGTTGCCTACTTGGAAAAAACAGGCGAGTAGAAAACTATTTTAACATCAAATGCTGCAAATAAAAATGGATAGCTTAAAATTTGAAGAAGCATATATGCTTTCAGTAGGCAAGAAGCAAAGATTACAAACAATGAAAGAAGTTAAAGAAGTTAGAAGTGAATTATGGCAAGAAGCCCTAAAGAAATCAAATGGAAATATTAATGATTCTTATGAAATTTATGAGGAGCTTTGTAGTTTTCCTTAAACAAAACAGAAAACTACTTTAACTCTATCGTCTATAATTAATTATTCCATGCAACCTCTCACGACGATGCTTTATACTTACGTTGCCTTATTCCTAAAGAAAAACTAAATAAAAGTTTTCTCTTTTGCCAACTTTCGCTACCAGAAAATTATTTTCTACTTTTTTCAACTGGATTCGATAATTTCCTGTTCTGATTCTAAATTCCTCATCTTTATTTTTTAATTTAATAATATCAACAGGAACTCCTTTCTTGAATTTCTCAAGAGTAAAAATTATTTTTTGTTGTATTCTTGGATTTAGTTTCTTTAGTTGTTTTTTTGAATTATTTGAGAATAGAATTTCCATATTAAAATCCCAGTTCTTTCTTTATTTCCTTAAGTGTCATGAAGTTTCCATTTTTGTATTCTTTTAGAGATTCTTCAATATCTTTCTTAGCTTCTTTAGAAAGCTCTAAATGAGGTTCTACGAAATCCCAAATTACATCTTCATAACTATCTCCCTCTTCTTTGAACTCCTTAAGTGTATTCAATAAACTCAAGCTTAATCTTATAGATGTTTGTTCTTGCATAGTAAATGTATGCACAAAGTATATTTAAATGTTTTGGTTTAATCATTTTTAACTCCAAGAGATATACTCTTTTTCATTTGAAAAAAGCTCTAAACTAGATACTTCTAATCTACCTGTAAGCCCTATAGGTACATCAAACACAATTTTTCCCCTTTTAGGCAGCCCGGGTTGTAATTGGTCATACTGAAACGAATCATCTAAATATATTTCTGCAGTAGAGTCGTGATCAAAACTTCTCCCAAGAGAATCGTAAATTTTTACATTTGTTCCCCAAAAAGTCTTAGATTCTTTTCCAACATTTTCTAGGGTTAATTCAAATATATAGAAAATCCCATCTGCAGTTTCTCCATAAAATTCATCAAATAAGTATTTGCCTATTTCGGATTTTGTTTTTACATCATGAAGAGTGTAAGCGACATTGTTAACAATAACTTTATCTCCAATTTTATATTCATAAATGCAAGTTTGGGTTTCTTTGGGTTTCCCATTTAATTTATCGCAGTTATTAATATCTTTACAAGCCCTAGTTTGTTTTCCCCCATTTATACATTGGCTCCAACTACCGCACTCCCAATTAGGAAGACATTTTTGTTGAATTTGCTTTTGATTAGAATTTATTTCTTCAGAAACAGAGTCTTTTTGTTGTGAAGTTGTTGTATCATCCTGGGAAATTAATCCAGTAATTACAAAAAATACTATAATTATAACCCAAGGTAGAATTCGATGTCTTCTAAACCAACCATAATCCTCGACGATTTTCTGTTTTGTTTTTGTGGCCATTTTAATTACTCCTCTTCAATAAATTCTTAAAAATTCTTAAAAACCAACTATGAGCCTTATCTGTTTCAGTGTCTTCCACTAATGAAATTTCTTCAATCTCAGCTTTAGATTCTTTAACAAATCCTATTTTTTCTTCAAGATTAGAAATCCTTGACAATACGTCCCCCATCATAGCTTGAAAACTTCCAACGCATTCACCATTAAAACAGAAATTACTTTTACATTGATAGTCATAAGAACACGTTTCTTCGGATTCTAATTGATTTACGAAACCAACTCTTTCAAAGCTATTTCCGATATAGTAAACTCCACAATATTGATTATCTTTTATATAGCCTTGAGGATAACATCCATAGTTTTCATTACATCCTTTAATAAACTTACAAACTTCAGCCTCACTCCATAATACTTTATCCCCTGATAGTTGGGAAGAAATAAAAGGCATAAGCCAAATCATTAGAATTAGCATTATTATAGCTAACTTTCTTGCCATATTAATAAATATCCTCTTCAATTCTTTATAAATATTAAGGTAAGTGGAGTAGATTAACATTTTAAATCTTCTTGAGTATGTATTTGTTTATATAGATATTATAGGGATTATATTTAGCCTTATTTCTCTTTAATCATTTTTATTCAATTTAACGCAATTTGTATATTTATTAAAACTTCCCCTTTCATAGAATCTTCTGGATGAACTAATTTTTTCACACCATAAATAAATATCTTTTAGCAAGAATTATAAATCCTTAAATATTTAAGATTAGATGGAAATGAAAAACCTCAAAACCTATTCAAAACCCTTATTAAGAATTTCCCTGTCTTTTTTATTTTTGTATTTTAGTATTCAGCAGTTTATTGCTCCTGAATCTTGGATTAGTTTTGTTCCTGACATTGCACTTTCTCTTGGATTTACTGCAAAAACTCTTGTCTTATTGAATGCCTTTTTTGAGCTGTTTTTTGGAGTTTTATTGATTATTGGTTTATATACCAGATTTTCATCTTTAGTATTGGCATTGCATCTTTTTGGTATTGCATTTTCAATTGGATTTAATCCGCTTGGAATGAGGGACCTAGCACTCGCCCTTGCAACGTTTTCAGTTTTCTTAAATGGGCCCGATAGATATTGCATTGACTTTAAAATGCAGAAATCTAAAATTAGAAAATCAACAGATTTATAAAAGATATTTTTCTTTATCAAATATGGGAAAAATTTTGATGCTTATTGTTGTCTTAATCATTGTGGGGATTGCAGGGGTTTATTTTACTTTTAGTTCATCAGTAGATTCTGCAGGAACAGTGAACGCTGGAAGTTTACAGGAAGAAAGCATTTCTGTAGAGCAGGACGGAGGTATAGGAACTTCAGAAGAGGTGAAGACATTTGTTTTAACTGGAGAGCACTTTAAATTTATGATGAATGGCCTTAACAATCCAGAAATAAAAGTTAAACAGGGAGAAAGGATAAGAATTGAATTTTCAAGCGTTCAGGGTCTTCATGATTTTGTGATAGATGAATTTAATGTGGCAACTTCAAGAGTGGGAGATACGGATGGGCAGGTTTTTGCCGAATTTATTGCAGACAAAAAGGGAACATTTGAGTACTACTGCAGTGTTGGAGAACACCGTGCAAATGGAATGAAAGGCAACTTAATAGTGGAATAACTAATTTTACAAGGATTTATAAGGTTAAATAATCTCGAAAATATGCAAATAAGGTTTAAGAATGATACAAAATAGAAGATATTTAGAAAGTAGTAGAATGGAGGTGAAAGATGGCAGAAAACAGAGATAAGCGAGGAAGCTCTGGAAATCGTTCTGGTGGATTTAGGTCTGGTGGAGATCGTTCTGGCGGAAATCGTTCTGGTGGATTTAGGTCTGGCGGAAATCGTTCTGGTGGATTTAGGTCTGGCGGAGGCGGTGGAGGTTTCAGAAGAAACAACTTTGATAGTGGTCCAAGGGAAATGCATAAAGCAACTTGTGCAGATTGCAAACAGGAATGTGAAGTTCCTTTTAAACCAACAGAAGGAAAACCGGTATATTGCAGAGATTGCTTCCAAAATCATAAGAAATTTTAATCAAATTATTTCTTATTAACTCAATTTAATTTTTTTATTTAATATATCTGTTAGGTGGTGTTTTCTTGTAGTGTTAAATGACCTTTATTTTCCCCTCTTGCCATTCTTTCAGAACCTTTCTTGCTGTTCTATCCAAATCAATTAAGCCCTTTTTCTTCAAAAAACTCCATCTTTTTCCTAATTCTTCTAAAAGCAATTCAGAGTCACCTTCTGCAGGGATTTCATAATATTTTTCTAATAAATTGGGATATTGTTTCATTATTTCTGCAATAATAAAATCAGGGGATTTCACAGTGTCGTAAGTCCTTGAACCAATAATAGAATGATGTGCAAGCCTCTTCGCCTGAACTGATGAAGCGTCTTCTTCAGTAATTATTCCGGGAGTATCGAGCAAAATAATATCATCTGACAATTTTATTTTATGAATCCCCTTTGTAAATCCCGACCTCGCCGATACTTTTGCAGAACCGCTTCCTGCTAATAAATTTATCAAAGAACTTTTTCCGGTATTTGGGTAGCCTATGACTCCTACATGAATTTCCTTACCTGTTTTCAAGAAGTTTTTAAAGCCCTCCCCGTGCCTATATTTAGTCAGTTTCTCCGTATCTCTCTTCTCATTAATTTCTTTTTCATCAGTTCCGTCTTTAAGTCTTTCTTTAATCAACCTTTTTGCAATAATCTTTATTCTATCTCTCAATCTCTTCCCTCCAGTCTTTTTTGTTGATGAAACAAAAACACAATTTTCAAAATCCTTAATTTCTTCAGAGCCACGAAGTTCTTTCACATTTACCAAATCACTTTTATTAATTACATGGATAATCTTCTTCCCCTTTAATAAAATGATTTCTTCTATTTTCTTATTTCTAGTTCTTCCAATAAATCTTGCATCTAAGACTTCAAGAATTATATCTGAAACCAATATAACCTCTTTTCCAAGAGTAAAAAAATCACGTTTATGTTTGTTATGCGGGTCTATCCTTCTTGTTCTTCTACTTGAAAAATCATATCTAATTCTCATACTAATGCCTATTTTTTGAATAAATAAACCTTAGTATAGTCTAAGACATTTATAATTGAACAGTATTTGTCTTAGACTATTAGCGGAAGAACAAAAAACTGTTCAAAATATTTTGTCTTCTGCTATATTTGCATAATATATGGCTAAGAGATATAAATTTATGAGAAACATATTAATTAAGATTAACACAAGCGATAATTCCAGTTCTTTCCGCAATCAATTATCATGTTGTTCCTCATAACGGGCGTGGAATATGTTTTGCCCACATTTGAATATTTTCTTTCGGGATAGTTATTGAAATAATAATTATTTTCAATATAGTAGTTGTTTACCTCAACACTGCCCCATTTTTTATTTCGGTATTCCTTCCAATAGTTTGGGTTCTGCCAATATCCGCCATAATTAAAATAATCTGACATTCTGTTTGGGGGAATTCTATTTGAATAATAATCATTATAGAATGCGGAATAGCTTCCATACTCAATTCCACCATATTCACTGCCGTAGGAAGAATCATGGGCTGATGCAATTTCAATAAATCCGATAAAAAACATAAAAACAAAAAGCCATAAAAATAAATTGCCCTTTTTCATAGAATCTTTACGCATTAAGAGATTATAAAAATAATTGTTTTCAAAACGATATATAATTATGAGTGATTTTTATAATTTGATATACTCAAGGGGAATTCTCTAATTGATAATTCTGGATAAGACGCAAGAGAATGGCAGTGATTACATTTATAAATTTAAGAAATTTTATATAATCGAGAGGAGAGATGGAAAAGAACAGATTATCAAAAGCACTTAATATTATTTTAATTTTGGGGATGTTGATATCTCTTTTTTTATGGTATGAACATCTCTCACCATCGGCAAGTAAGTTTTGCACGTTTGGACAATCATTTGATTGCGGGATTGTGAATAAAAGCCCATACGCAAACATTGATGGTTTATCATATTTGTTAACAATAGATTTTTCCATTCCTTTGCCATTGATAGACATATCTGGAATAAATATCTTCTTTGATGCAGTAACCTCAAATGCATTTCTTGGGTTCTTAACTTTGTTATTTATCTTTTTATTAAATACAAAATATAAAAACAAGAAATTTCTTTGGGTTTCCCCTGAAAAAAATCGGAGATGGATGAAGGGATTGCTAATTTTTGGAGTGATTTATGGATTTTACTTATTCCTGATTCAACATTTTATACTGAAAACTTACTGCATATTCTGTATTTCTCTTGATGCTGTTTTAATTCTTTCGCTAATCCTTGTTTTAATTCGTGTAAAAGGTAAAAAATGAAAAAACACAAAAACAAACAGAATAATAGGTCATTAGTAATTGGGATAGTTGCATTAGTCGTGGTTATTTTTTTGGTTATCTTTTTACTGCCTTCAAAAAAATCCTCTTCAGAATTAGAAGAGTTTGCAAAATGCCTCACTGAAAAAGGAGCAGTTATGTATGGTGCTTTCTGGTGTCCTCATTGTGCGAATACAAAGAAGAAATTTGGAGAATCTTTTAGATACATAAACTATGTTGAGTGTGATCCTCGGGGAGAAAACGAACAGGCAGAACTTTGTATAGAAAAAGAAATCTTGAGCTATGACACATGGACTTTTAGCGATGGCTCAAGACTCATTTCAGAACCAAAACTTAAAGAATTAGCAGAAAAAACTTCCTGCCCTTTGCCGGAGGAATACGATAAATAAAATGGCTGTGGAAATAGCCCTTCCAACCCTACCTGTAGTTTTAATAACTGCTTTAGTAGATTCAATAAATCCATGCGCAATTGGCGTTTTAATTTTACTCCTTGCAACTCTTGTCGGCTTGTCAAAAGACAGGTCAAAAATGCTTAAAGTTGGAGCGATTTATATAACTGCGGTGTTTGTAACTTACCTTGCTGCCGGGTTTGGTCTTTTATTATTTATACAAAAACTAAATATCAGCTATGCGCTAAGCTGGATTGTTGGAATTTTAGTTATTGCTATGGGCGTTCTTGAAATAAAAGACTTCTTTTGGTATGGTCGCGGTTTGACTTTGCAAATTCCTCCAAAAAGAGCAGAGCAAATCAAGAAGATGATAAAAAAAGTTTCTATTCCGGGAAGCATTGTTCTTGGAATGTTTGTGGCGGCGGTAGAGCTTCCATGCACTGGAGGACCATACTTAGCAATTACAACATTACTCGCAAAAATAGGATTTTCTTTCAAGGTTTTTTTACTTTTACTTTTATATAATTTTATCTTTGTTCTTCCATTAATAATAATTTTATTATTAGTCTTTTTTGGAATGAAAGCAAAAACAATTCAAAGATGGAAAGATACGCAGAAAAAATGGATGAGGCTATTTATTGGAATTGTAATGATTTTACTTGGAATCTTATTGATTTTATGGGCAAGGGGAATAATTAGTTTAGGAATCATTTAATTTTATAGCATTCTAAAACACTCAATTTTTTATATATCTCTATTCTTTAAATAATAAACAAAAAATGGGGAAAGTAAATACAATAGTTACAAATTTTATAAGGATTCTCATAGTTCTTGCGTTGATAGGCGCTTATTCTAAAAACAGGCCATTGATAATGATTTTCCTAATTTTAACTTTTTTAGCTACATATATTCCAAGGATTATGAGAAAATTCTTTAAAATAGAAACAAGGGCAGAAACTCAAGTTATAATGTTAATAATCATTTACGCAATTTTCTATCTTAGTGAAGTTAGACAATTCTTTAATGGAAATTGGTGGGATAATTTACTTACATTTGGAGCATCTGTAATTCTTGGATTTATAGGATTTACGGTAGTCTATGTTTTATATCAGGAAGAATTAATAGATATAAGCCCATTTATGATTATTCTCTTATCTTTCTCATTATCATTTGCAATAGGAGGAGTTTGGGAAATATTTGAATTTTCAATGGACACATATTTTGGTTTTAGTTTGCAACAAATAGGAACAGGGAATACAATAACCGACTTAATCATCTATGCTCTTGGTTCTCTAATGGTTTCTATTGGAGGATATTTTTATATGAAATCTCCAAGAAACAATATTCTTAGTTCTTTAATTCTAAATTTTATGAACAAAAATCCAAGAATCTTCAAATCTAAAAAATATATAGAAACGTCTTCAGAAAAATTAGCAAGATTAATCCAAAAAGGAGAAGGCGATAAATTGGAATTTAAAACAACATTAAGAACAAATATACACACTGGAGAAATAGACAAAAAAATAGAACTCTCCGTATTAAAAACTCTTGCCGCATATTTGAACTCGGAAGGGGGGACATTATTAATTGGAGTTTCAGATGCTGGAGAAGTCATAGGTTTAGAAAAAGATGCCTTTGAAAATAATGACAAGTTAAACTTGCATTTTGCAAATTTAGTAAAACAGCATATTGGAAGACAATATTTTCAGTTTATAAGATATGAATTATTTCCATTAGATGATAAGCATATCTTAAAAATAGATTGCCTCCCATCAAACAGAAGAGTTTTTTTAAGGGATGGAAAAGAAGAAGAATTTTATGTTAGAAATGGCCCCTCAACTTCAAGGCTTACGGGAAGTGCTTTAATAGATTATATAAATCATAGATTTTCAAAGTAATGCTGACTAATTTCCTATTTAAACGAGCAAGTTAGAACATTAAAACCAACAACCTTTAAATATCAAAAGGTACAGATAATATAGAGGTTAAAAAGTGGTTTTGCAAAATCTAATAAATTTAAAGGGTATTAGCGGAGACGAAAATGGGGTTAGAAAGTTTATTATTAAGGAATCAAAAAAATATCTAAAGAACATTAAAGTTGACCACATGGGAAATATCATTGCGATAAAACCTGGAAAAAAACCTGCTGTTATGTTCATGGCCCATATGGATGAAATTGGATTGATGATTAGTTCAATTAGCAAAAAGGGCTGGCTTTCTGTAAGTCCAATAGGTGGGATAGACCCATATATTTTATTAGGTCAGAAAATCTATATAGAAGGAAAGAGGGGGAAAAAGATAGGGGGAATAGTTACAACCCCAAATATTTTGGACTCTGCGGATTTAGAAAAAAATTTGAAAATGGATGATTTATTTGTTTATACTGGTTTGACAAAAAAAGAAATTTTAAATTTGGGCGTTGATGTTGGAAGCTACGCCTCTTTTAGCGAAAGCTCGGATTATTGCCATTTAAATGAAGGGGATATTATTGCAGGAAAGGCCTTAGACGATAGAATTGGGTGTTTCATTCTCCTGGAATTAATGAAGAATATAAAAACAGAATCAGAAGTAATCTTTGTTTTTACAGTTCAGGAAGAAGTGGGGTTATACGGTGCAAAGGCATCTGTATTTAATTTAAATCCTGACTATGCAATAGCAATTGATGTAACTCCACATAATGAGTTTGATGAAAGTATTATGTTAAGAAATGGCCCTGTCTTAACAATAAAAGATGCTGAAATGCTTGCACATCGTCTTCTCGTTGATGAGATAAAAAAAGCAGCAAAAAAAGCCAAAGTAAAAATACAATTAGAGGTCAGCGAATCAGGGACGACAGACGCCACGTCAGTATTTGCGGCAAAGGGCGGAATCCCTTCCGCAGTTTTTGGAGTTGCCGTGGGTAATTTACACACTCCGGTGGGAATTGCATCCCGAAGAGATATAAAAGAGGCAATAAAAGTCCTTCAAGTTTTCTTGAAAGACCCCCCAAAGAAAGAATACTAAAATTTTTGATTTAACAATAATAATTAATGGTGAAAAGTATTTTAGAAATTGCTTGTGAATAAAGATAAGGGGTTGTTAAATTATCAATCTGGTAATCTGTAAAACTAAAAAAGTTAGTGCGTGGATTTATAGTGTCGCATTTTATTAGACACATTATTTATTAGATTTGTATTTAAATTTAGATAAAAAGGAATATAAATTGTTATTTTCTTCATTCCATTTATAGAAATGAAATTAACCCTGTTTCCATTAAGTTTATTAATCAGAATAAAATCTTCTTAATATAAAAAATGGAATTAGATAATTTCGCAGATGACATAGGTCCTGAAAAAATTATAGAGGTCTATGATCCCAAGACAGGAATGCGTGGATTTACCGTTTTAGACAACACTGCATTGGGTCCTGCAAAGGGCGGAATCCGCATGACTCCCTCCGTGGATATTAAAGAAGTTTTTCGTTTAGCAAGAGCAATGACTCTGAAAAATGCACTCGCAGATTTACCTTTTGGAGGAGGAAAATCAGGAATTATCTATGATAAAAAAACCCAAGAAAATAAAAAAATTGATTTTATAAAATCTTTTGGAAGAGCGTTAAAAAACATTGCACCTTCAGAATATGTCGCCGCCCCGGATATAAACACAAATGAAAAGGATATGGAAACGTTTGTGATATCAAACGGAAACTTTAATTCTGCAACCGGAAAACCTCTTGGGTTTTGTCAGGAAGTTGGGGGGAAAAAAGCTTGTGGACTTCCTCACGAACTTGGAAGCACAGGATTCGGAGTGGCATATTCAACTAAGGTTGCCTTAGAGCATGCAAAAATCCCAATTAAGGGAGCAACAATAGCAATAGAAGGATTTGGGAATGTGGGAACTTTCACATTCAAGAAATTAGAAGAATATGGGGCAAAAATAGTTGCTGTTTCAGATAGCCAAGGAGTGTTGTATAATTCAGATGGTCTGGATTTCAAAAAAACTATGAAAATAAAGGAAGAAAGAGGTTCTGTAATTCATGGAGATGGTGAACATCTTGAGTCAAAAAAGATATTTGAACTTCCAGTAGATGTTCTAATTCCTGCAGCACTTCCAGACGTCATAAACAACACAAACAAAGACAAGGTAAAAGCAAAAATAATTGTAGAGGCGGCAAATATTCCGATGCCCATAGAAATAGAAGAAGAGCTGTCAAAAAAAATTCTTATTATCCCTGACTTTGTTGCAAACGCTGGAGGAGTTATTTCAAGCTATGTAGAATACATCGGAGGCACAGTAGAAGACATGAATAAATTAATAGAAGAAAAACTTGTAAAAAACACAGACCATGTTTTGCAGACGGCATTTAAGAAAAAGATAACTCCTAGGGAAGCGGCGACTCAAATCGCAATGGAAAGAATCAAGAAAGCTATGGCAAATAGAAATTATAGATAAAAAGTCAAACATTTAATAAAATTTCATTTCCCCTTCTTCTTTCCCAAAACAATCTTTCCATTCTTTACTTTGACTTCAACTTCTTCTCCGTATTTTAATCCAGCTTCCTTTAACACCATCGGAGGAATATTCACAACATACTTATAATAATCTTTTCCATTATGGTTTCTTAAAAATCTCTTTTGTATCTTCATTATATTATATGGATGATTTTATATATAAATCTTTAGGCACCGCAAGGTTTAAATATATGAGGCACCTAAAACATGTATGGACAATAAAGATATTAGATTGTTAATAATTGCAGCTTTCAGATATAGCTTAGGCAGAAGAACTTATATGCATGAGTTTATTGTTAATCTAATTATTAAAAATTCTGAAATATTTAATTTGCATGACTGGAAAAGATTTATTGATGAAATCAATGAAGAAGAAAACTTAGGATATCCATGCGATATTCAAACATGGGGAAAACTTGTATGCTTCTCTGAAAATAAATTAAAGAATAAACGCACATGATAAAAAGATTTCTTGGAATTGGCTGGAAAAGCAAGATAATATTCAAAAGAGCTACAGCTTATATTTCAATTAATAAACTAATTGTGGATGGTTGTGATTTGAAAAAAGGAGAGGAATTGTACTCTTGTCTCGCTGAAGATAAAAGAAGAAAGATTATTATAATTTATTTAGATGGAAAGAAAGCAAATAAATTTAAAGTTTAGAAAACTTAAAGAAACATGAAAGAGGAAACATATATCGCAATTTTTAATGGAAAAAGAATAAGAAGAAAATTAATTGGAGATAAATGGTTTTTTTCGGTTGTAGATGTAGTGGGAGTTTTGACAGATAGTGTAAACCCTAATGATTATTGGTATAGGCTAAAGGTTAGGGAAAAAGAATCTTCAGATATTGAGTTATCGACATTTTGTCGACAACTGAAACTTAAATCAGAAGATGGTAAGGAATATGAAACAGATTGTGCCGACACAGAGGGTATATTTAGGATTATTCAGTCAATTCCTTCAAAAAAAGCAGAGCCTTTCAAAAGATGGTTAGCCAAGGTAGGATATGAAAGATTGCAGGAAATTGAAAATCCCGAACTTGCCCAAGAAAGAATGAAACAACTTTATGAGAAAAAAGGATATTCTAAAGAATGGATTGAAAAAAGATTAAGGGGGATTGCAATAAGGCAGGAATTAACAGACGAATGGAAAAACCGTGGTGTTCAAGAAGATATTGAATTTGCAATACTCACTAATTAAATAAGTAAAGCTGCATTTAGAAAGACTGTTGAAGAATATAAAGAGTTTAAGAAATTAAAAAGAGAAAATTTAAGAGATTATATGGACAATTTAGAATTAATTTTTACTATAGTCTAAGACATTTATAATTGAAAGGTATTTGTCTTAGACTATTAGCGGAAGAACAAAAAACTGTTCAAAATATGGACAATTCTGTTGATTAGCACAATTGTTTTCAGAATTGTACAGATAGAGAATTCTG
>JAUYJY010000032.1 GCA_030699205.1 Candidatus Pacearchaeota archaeon | reverse complement strand
AATCAAGTAGGATGACTGAAGGGCTTTTTCGTGGGAAAAAAGTTCCTCCAATAGTCCACTCCTACTTGTTTATTTTCACTTGAAAAAGTGATATCTAACCTCTTTTTGATTCCCTGTCCTTAAGGCACTCTGGGCAGGGAGTCTTTTATAAGTTACGGGAGATAATAAAGATATGGCATACCCTTCAAATGCACCCTTCATTAGAAACTTATTTAAGTGGAGGTTTACTATTCATTTTATGTCGAAGTTGCTGATGCAGATGAATGAGATTTCTCATGCATTCAAGATTTCAAGAAGAAACGAGATGGACTTTTTGATTTTAGGAAATTAAAATGGCAAGAAGAGTATTTATTGTTCATGGCTGGGATTTCAATCCAAAAATGAATTGGTATCCTTGGTTAAAAAAAGAATTAGAAAGAAAGGGATTTAAGGTCATAGTTCCAGAAATGCCAGATACTGCAGAGCCGGAGATTAATAAATGGGTTTCTTGTTTAAAGAAAATTGTAGGAAAATTGGATAGCCAAACATACTTTATAGGACACAGTATTGGGTGCCAAACAATAATGAGGCTTTTAGAAAAAGAAGATTATGGAGGAAAAATAGGAGGGGTTATTTTTGTTGCTGGCTGGCTTAAATTAAATAATTTAGAAGATGAAGAAGTTAAAGAGATAGCTAACCCTTGGATAAATACTCCGATTAATTTTAACAAGGTGAAAGATAAAATTAGCAAGTTAAAAGTATTTTTGTCGAGTAATGAACCTTATAATTGCATAAATGAAAATAAAGAAACTTTTGAAAAAAAACTAAATGGAAAGGTTATAATACTAAAGGATAAGGGACACTTTACGGAAGAAGATGGGATTAAAGAGTTGCCAGAAATTTTGGAAGAAATATTGATGTGGAATTGAAAACTTTATAAATTAGTAGAGAAAGAGGTAGAGAAAATGTCAAATAATAAAAACAAGAAATTTTTAAATTTGACATTTCCAAAGAGGTAGAGAAAGGAGTAGAGAGAGGTAGAAAAAATGTCAAATAAGTCAAAGGGTTCTAAGGCGGAAAGGGAGTTGTTGGAGCTGTTTACTAAACAGGGTTGGAGGGCGGCTCGCGTTGCTGGGAGTGGAAAGAATGATAATACCTTCTGCGATTTAATTGCAGGGAAACATGGAAGAAAGGGTTTTGCTGTGGAGGCGAAGTCAAGTAAAAAGACGAGGATTTATATTACAAAGCAACAAATTGAAGAATTTATGATTTTCACTTCTTTGATGGGTTTGAAGCCGGCAATTGCATTAAGATTTAATAGGGAAGGTTGGCATTTTTTAAAGCCGGAAGATTTAGAAGATTCGGGAAAATATTGGGTCGTTAGTTTGGACAGAGTAAAAGATAAGGGTTTAAGATTTGGACAATTTTTTGAGGGTTAAGTTTTTTATTTAGAACTAACTAATCTCATTGTTCGAGGGATATCACAAACTACATCTTCTACAAGTAAAGCACACCTATATCCTCTGCCCTCATGAACTTTATCGCCAACTTGGAAGTCATAAGTAATTTGTAGAACTCCTCTTCCAGATATTCCCCCTAATGGGCAGTTTGGACATTCAAAGACTATTCTAGAATCTTCTAAAGAAGGATGGCCTTTGATGTAACTACTATTATACTAGAATTAAGAAACTTGTTTTTTTGTTATGTACTCATAAGCTGAATACGCTGCAGTGCATCCTTCTGCAACGCCCGTTATTAATTGTTTAAAGGGTTTGTCTGCAACATCTCCTGCCGCAAAAACTCCGGGGATATTTGTTTCAGATGTTTTGTGGTCTATGATTATCTCGTCTTTTTTATCCGCTTTAACTCCAAGAGATTTTGCTAAGTCTGATAGGGGGATGTGCCCTATTGCAATAAATAAACCCTGCAATTCCAGAAATTTTTTTCCCTTATATGGTTTGTCTAAAATGACGGATTCTAAAAATTGAGAGCCCTTGATTTCTGTTACATTTGTATTGTTTATTATTTCTATGTTCTTCTTTGCCTTTATCCTTTCCATATTTATTGGTTCTGGGTGAATTTGATTTCCCCTATAAATAATATAGACTTTCTTTGCGTGCTCTGCAAGAACTAATGCGTCTTTTGAGGCAGAATCGGAACCTCCAACTAATCCCACAATTTTATTTTTGAATAATGGGGCGTCGCAGAGCGCACAGTAAGCTATACCCTTATTTTCAAATTCCTTTGAGCCCGGAACATCCAACTTACGCCACTTTGTTCCTGTGGCAAAAAGAATTGTTTTTGCAAGATAATTTTCATTTTTAGTTTTTATTGAAAAAAATTTTCCCTTTTTTTCTACTTTTTCTACTTTCTCTTCTTTTATTGTAACATTATCGTAAGACCTTGTATGGTCTTCTATCTTCTTAGCTATTTCTTCACCTGTGAGCTTGATAAAACCTGGATAATTTTCCACTATATTTGTTGTGGTGATTACCCCACCTATTGGAAATTCAGTTCCGTGGGTATAACCTAAACAAAGAGTTTTCAATCCAAGGCGGGCACCATACATTGCGGCGGCTAAGCCAGTTCCTCCCGCACCTATTATTATAAAGTCATATTGTTTTTTCATATTTATGTGTTGAATTGAAAACTTTATAAATTGTTTGTTAACTTTGTTATCTGGATTATGTTGGGATGGGATTTTTATTAAATTAATACCAATTTAATGAAGCAATAATCTGATTAAAATAAGTGCCATTGCATTTATGAGTCATTTCATATCACTCTTAAATCAAAGAAAACCCTCAACTTTTTGAATCCATCGTATTGTAACTTTTTGAATCCATCGCCGTGTAGTAAACGCTGGCCGAAAGATATTTAAACCGAACTTAACATAAATAAATATGCATTCCAAAAAGGAAATCTTCAACAAGATTTTACTTTCAATATCTGTTTTATTAGTCTTAACCTTGTTCCTTGTTTCAGCTCAAAACCAAGATAAAACCCCCGCAAGATTCTCTGAAGATGAACCTAGAAGTTTCTCTATAGAGGATTTCTTTCCTAATGAAGGACTAGAAATAAGTGAAGGTAATGAATTTCAAAATTTAATTAATTTCCAAAATCCAGAAGAAGAGCAGTTTAGACCGACGAAACAGCAAAAGGAAAACGCATTGCTGGAAATAGAAGAAGAATTATCTGAAAAAGATAATGTAAATATAATTGTATGGTTGAAGGATAAAACTGAAATTGAAAACGTTATTTCTGACTCTAAAGTTGAAGCAACTTATGTATATAACACTATTGGCGGTTTCGCAGGAAGTGTAACAGAAAAACAAATAAGGATGTTATCAAAAGATGAAAGAGTTAATTACTTTGCTTTAGACCAAGAAGTTAGAGGATTATTGCCAGAAAGCCGACCATTAATAAATGCATCATTAGTTGAATCAACCTATGGCTTAACCGGACAAGGAATAGGTGTCTGCCATTTAGATACCGGAATAAATTACACACATCCCCAGTTAGCTCACGCATACGTCGGTGGCTACGACTTTGTAAATAATGACCCCGACCCATATGATGATAATGGGCACGGAACAGCAACAGCAGGAATAGTCGCTCTTTCAAATCACGCTCAAATTAGGGGCGTTGCTCCAAATGTGAGTCTTGCAGTTGTGAAGGTCTTAAATTCTCAAAGTTTGGGGTCTTCAAGCCAAATAATTGCTGGAATTGATTGGTGTGTTTCAAATAAAAATCAGTATAATATAAAAGTAATCACAATGAGTCTCGGAACACCTAATGTTTATACTCCTGAGAGCTATGCCCAAACGGCTCAAACATTTGAGCCAGCATTGCAATCAGCGTACAACAATAAAATAGCTATCGTTGCTGGTTCTGGAAATGCCGGAAGCACATCGGGAATTAGTGCTCCTGCAATATCCCCCTATGTAATTTCAGTAGGTGCCACTCTCGATAGATATGTGGGAAGTCCCAGAACTTGGACATTATCAACTGGGGGGACTTGTGTAGACCAAAATACATCGGCGGATTATGTCACTTGTTTTGGAAATAGGGCATCATTCCTTGACATAATGGCTCCGGGAGCAATAATAATGACGACAAATGCTTATCCCACAATCCCATTTCAATTTGTACAAACCTATGGAACTTCATCATCTACTGCGTTTGTCACAGGAACAATAGCATTAATGGCTGAAAGAAACCCAACATTAACGCCATACCAA
>JAUYJY010000024.1 GCA_030699205.1 Candidatus Pacearchaeota archaeon | reverse complement strand
TGGAACACTATTTGTCCAGAATTCTCTATCTGTATAATTCTGAAAACAATTGTGCTAATCAACAGAATTGTCCATATTTTGAACAGTTTTTTGTTCTTCCGCTAATAGTCTAAGACAAATACCTTTCAATTATAAATGTCTAGACTATATTAAAAAACTGAAAAACATAGGAGGACGAAAGGCATTTAATGGGCATAAGGTTGGCGGGAAAAATGAAAGTTGTTAGATTTCATGAGGGGCAAACAGACTATATATATTTAAACCGGGGTTTCTTGAGAGTTTTATGGTTGGGAGAGAAGGCAAGGCAGGAAGCGGAAAGGGTTTTATGGTTGGGAGAGAAGGCAAGGCAGGAAGCGGAAAGGGTTTTTTGGTTTTTGCAATTGTTTTTTCATTGATTCTTTCGGTATTTTATTCTGCAAAGAGTTTTACAGGATATGTTATCACGGATGAAGTTAATTCGGCTGCAAATTTGATTTCTTTGGTGTTTTTTCTTATAGGGGTTGTAGGGGCATTGGCTTATTTTAGGTGGTTTAAGACAAGATAATAAAAGGGAAGGAGAATAAAGTTTATTTAGTTGTTTCATTGCTATTTTATTGGGTTAAAAGATGGTTTTTAATAAAAATGCAGAATTGTATTCTGTTGAATTGCAAAGGAAGGAGGGAGAGAGTTTATTATATGTTAATTATTTGGGGGCTCCTTTTGTGCCGAGTGTTGCAGATTCTGCAGAGGTTATGTCTAGAACTGTTGATGTTTTGATAGAAAATCAGAATGTTTCAAGAATTATTTTTGTGCAACAGAGAAATTATGATTATCCTTTTGAGCAGGTTTCTTTGTTGGTGGAGATAGCACAATTATATAATTTTTTGACAAAGCAGGAGAGAATTTTGTCTCCTGAAAAACTGGGGATATATTCGGGGGTGGATTATTCCGCGAGGGAATTGACTTATTTGATTGCATTGCTAAGGCAGGATCCTGTTGGATGTTATCTTGAATTGGGAAAAAGAATCCGGATTCTTAAGGAGAATACTGGCGGGAATTCATCAATAGAGAATTATTTTAGGACGTTAGAAAGATTTAGGGATTTGCTTGAGAGGACAAAATTAATTAAATTAATCGGAGGGGATATTGAAACTTATGGAGTTGGAGACAGGAGTGTATATAAGTCTGTTTTCAGGCCAAATATTCTCCCAAATTTTACTTTTACGAGGCTGGTTGCTCAATTACCTGATGATTCTGATTTGATAGACCAGTATGAAATTAATGCAGATAATGAAACAATTGTGGTAACTATTTTGAACAGGGTCGGAGATTCAAAGAATTTGTATCATGTAATGCCTCCGGAGTATTCTTTGAGTGAGGAACATCATATGCTTTTGAATTTGGGGAAAAATGTTTTGCTGCAACATGAACCAAAATCAGGGGAATTTACCGACCCTGAAAAAACAAGGAGTTTGTTTTTTAATGTTGCAAGGGATTTAGTTTCTGAATTAGCACAAAATAAAGGGATTGGATTAAATTATAGGGAGTTGAATAGACTTGCTAAAATTCTTGTAAGGCAGACAATCGGATTTGGACTTATAGAAGTTTTATTAATGGATGATAAACTGCAGGATATTTTTTTAAATTCTCCAATCGGGCAGAATGCAGTTTTTGTGAGGCATGAAAAGTATGGGGAATGTGTTACAAATATTCTTCCAAGTTATGAGGACGCTGATTCGTGGGCCGCAAAATTGAGGCTTCAATCAGGAAGGCCGTTAGATGAGGCGAATCCTATTTTAGACACTGATTTGGTTTTTGGGAATATTAGGGCAAGAGTTGCTGCAATTCAAAGACCCTTGTCTCCGCAGGGAATTGCGTACGCATTAAGAAGACATAGGGAAGAGCCGTGGACATTGCCCTTGTTTATTAATAATAAAATGATTAATTCTTTTGCTGCGGGGCTTTTGAGTTTTATGATTGATGGCTCCAGAACGCTTTTAATTGCGGGTACCCGGAGTTCGGGAAAGACAAGTTTATTGGGAAGTTTAATGCTTGAGATAATGCCGAAGGTTAGGACATTGGTTATTGAGGATACTCTTGAATTGCCTACCGATGCATTGAGAAGAATTGGGTATAATATTCAAAGAATGAAGGTAAGGAGTGCGTTGCTTGAAACCACTACTGAAGTTGAGGCTTCTGAAGGTATTCGAACGAGTTTGAGACTTGGAGATTCTGCATTGATTGTAGGGGAAGTCAGAAGTTCGGAGGCGAAAGCACTTTATGAAGCGATGCGTGTCGGTGCTCTTGCAAATGTTGTTGCAGGAACAATTCACGGGGCTTCGCCGTATGGTGTTTTTGATAGAGTTGTAAATGATTTGGGGGTTCAGACTACGAGTTTTAAAGCGACTGATTTGATTTTAGTTGCGAATCCCATTAAAACTCCTGACGGAATGCATTCGATGAAGAGAGTAGTTCAGTTAACAGAAGTAAGAAAGCATTGGTTGAAAGATCCAGAAGAAGAAAAGGGTTTTGTGGATTTAATGAAATATAATGTTAATAAAGATGAGTTAGAACCTACGGAAGATTTGATTAATGGAGATTCTGAAATAATAAAAAGCATTGCAGGGAGTGTTAAGGGGTGGGCAGGGGATTGGGATGCGGTGTATGATAATATAATTTTAAGGGGGAAGATAAAACAGGAGGTAGTTGATGTTGCAAGGAAATTGAATATGCCTCAACTAATGGAGGCGAAGTTTAATTCATTGAGCAACGATATGTTTCATAGAATTAGCGATGACATCACGAGGGAAATTGGGTTGCCTGTTTCAGAGAGAGTTTTTCCCGCGTGGAAAGAGTGGATGGATAAGGCAGTCAGGAAGTTTTGATTTTGAATGAGGGATGGAAAATTTTAGCAGGATAGTAGAAGACAAAATATAGATAATTCTGATAATTGGAACACTATTTGTCCAGAATTCTCTATCTGTACAATTCTGAAAACAATTGTGCTAATCAACAGAATTGTCCATATTTTTAACAGTTTTTTGTTCTTCCGCTAATAGTCTAAGACAAATACCTTTCAATTATAAATGTCTTAGACTATAGAAATAATTTGTCTTGAGTTGTAAATGATTGTTGTTTATCACAATTAGATTTAAAAAATTAGTTTTTGTAATTCTTTATGTCTAAGTTGCTGATGTAGAAAACCTTGCCCTTCAGGGAAAGGATGAATGCAACTTTGAGCACAAAAAGTCCCAAAACAAAACGGGAGGGACTTTTTGATATTTTGGAGCAATGAAGTGATTAGTGAAATAGATAAGAATCAGATAGCTGAAACTTATAAAGTAATAGATGAGAAGGTCTTTAGGCCATTGGCGGATTTTTTGAGTGGATGTGATGCCAATTATGAAGCATTACGTCCTGTGGTTTTAAGAAGACTTGGGAGATTTATTCCAAGAGGGGTTTTTCCATCAATATCATATATCCGGGGAGCTATATTTGAGTATCATGTTCAGAGGAGTATTTCTCAATTTGCTGGAGGCAGGGAGGATTTTGCAGTACCTTGTGTGGATTCTATAAAATCTCTTGATGGAATTTTAGTTATTGAACCACGGAGGTATGGGAGGGCAATGGCTTTGGGTTTGGATGGTTCAAGGAGGAAACCTGTTGCAGAGTTTGATGCTTTGTATGAGTTTCTTTATGGGGATCAGGCTTATCCAGTTGATTTTGAAGCAAGCCTTCATTCTGGTTCTTATCTTTTTGGGGGGAAAATAACGGGGAGGAAACTTAAAGTTTTGTCAGAGGTTTATAGGTTGCCTTCTTGGTTGTGCAAGGTTTCTCCTGCATTATCGACACAAAATCAGGGACTTCAAATACCAGAAGGTTTTATTTTTGAGAGAAGAATTCTTATTCCTCCTGAAAGATTTGATTTGGAAGGGCTGACAAATGAATTGTTTGATTCACTTAGAAAAAGAAAGGAAATACACGGGCATTCATAATTTATCCTAATCCTGCCAGTGCGATGTTAGCGAGTGCAGATAATGTTATGGTTGCAGTTAGTGCAGTCAGGATGTATAGAACTACTCCTTTCTTTAAGTTTTTTGCTAATTCATATTTTTCTTGTAATGAATCTTTTCCTGAATCTATAGTTACTAAGGTTTTTGTCAGGATGAAAATTATCTGGACCATATAAATTCCGATAGAGACTTGTATGAAATATGGTGGAATCATTGTGGTAATGTCAAAGAGGTTTATTATGCTTCCGACGTTTCCTATTCCTGCAACTTCTGTTCCTCCTCCGGATATGTCTGATAGATTTTTTAGTTTTCCTAAGATTAAAGTTATCATTACAGAAAGCCCGACGACAATTCCGGAGAGCAGAGGAGCAAGGAAAACCATATTAGAACGCATATCGGAAACGACTTCTGCAAGTAAATCGCGAAGACGTTCAGAAATTTTTTGGATGTTTTTTACATAGTCTGAAATAGACATGAGGGAATGTGCGGCAACTTTTAAACCCTTTTTAACAGATTCTACCAAAATTTTCATTGAAGTTGCAATTAATGCAGACGGATAATAAACTAGGGCGCCTCTTTTTGGATTAAATAATGCTTCTTCAAGAGACATTCCCAATTGCTGGATATTTTGTGAAACTAAGGAGAAGAAATTCTGGGTTTTTTGACCTTGTGTTGATTCTGCAACTTTTGAAAATGCAATTTCTGCAGGAGTGCCGTCGCCAAGTCGATTACCGAGCTGGAATAGTGTGTTTGTGAATTCTGATTCCAGTTGTTTTGTCTCTTTTCTTGCTTTTATCAATTCTTTAGTCTTTAGTTTGTATGATATTGCAAAGAATAATGCGATTGAAAGAGGGATGAAGAAACTTAATATTACTGCAAGAAGTCCGAATGGGCCTGTTGTGGAGCCACCAACTTTGAAAAAATCAAATAGATTTAAATCATTGAAAAATGGAAGCCCAATTTCCCTGAAAGTGTAATCGCTTTTTAAACCAAGGGGTGAGGTTATGAAATTTATCTGGAAGATGAAAGGCAGGAAACCAAGGATGAGGAGGGGAAGGCAAATTAATGTTGAGAGAATCCAAGGTTTTTTTGAAGTGAATTGAGGATATTTTGGATTTAGTTCTATTATTGATGATTCCCCATATCCTCCCGGGCGTTTTAACAAAACTTCAGAAGCCATGTAGTATACGAGGAAAGGAATTATTATGTTAAATAAAACGAAGACGTGCTCTCCTCTTATTGCACCTCCGAGAAGAGTTGCGGCTAATGGTAAAAGTGCTAAAGCAAGAGTTGGGAGGATTATTCCAAGCATATATAGATTTGTTAATGGAGTTCTGATTTCTCTTGAATAACCTAACATTTTTTCGTGAATTCCTTCGAGAATGACCTGAAGTGCTTTTTCTAATGTAAGAACTCTTTGAGGTTCTGAAGGTTCATATAAGGATGATTCTATTAAATGAAATGATTCTATAAACTCTGGAGCGTAGTCGCGCCATGTTTCTAAGTAATTATCAAGGGATTGTTTTATCGTTGAAAAACGAGATGTTTCTACATCGTAAAAAACTTTTTTTAAATCTAATGCAAGGGGAATTGATATGTGTTGAGAGGCGAATTCTACTGCACGCTCCAAGTTTGATGTGTGTTTCATATAAACTACGATGTAAAGAATTGCAGGGACCATTTGAGCAGAAGCTTTTAGTCTCCAGATATTTGCAAGTCTTCTCGGCATACTATATACGTAGTAAAACACGAAAATACTTGCGATTATTCCTAAGAATGTAAATAATAAAGGGAATGAATTTCGGATAAAAACAAATGCTAATGAAATCAGGAGGGTTGTGAAAAATAAAAGAATGAGTGAAATTAATGCAAGCCCCATTGCTTTTGATGGCTCTAAATCTATATGTCCTATGTCTAAATATCTCTGGATTTTTTTGTTTTCTTTCTCTGATAATTTTATTTTTATTATTCTGCCGAGGGTTTCTGCCCAGCGTTTATACTTTGTGAGTTCGGGAAGCATCTCTTGTTTGAATTGAATGTATTCTTTTGAAAATCCTAAATTTGGAGAACTAATTTCAGAGGTTATTTTATTTTCATATTTTTTTAGGATTTCTTCAGTTGTTAAATTGTTTAAATTATTTTTTGGGTTCATCTTGCTTCTTTTTATATTTATAACAGAAGACAAAATATTTTGAACAGTTTTTTGTTCTTCCGCTAATAGTCTAAGACAAATACCTTTCAATTATAAATGTCTTAGACTATAGAATAAGATAAAAGATAGTTATAAATTATGTGGTTTATTCTTAGTGATAAATCTGTTTTTTGATTTTGACTGGTTGGTGTTGAATTGTAAATTAAATTGAGTCGTGATTGTTTGAGCAGGTGATTGGTTTTTGAGTTGGTGTGGTTTGCGAGGATTTGGGAAAATTGATTTAGAACCAATAGGGAACAGGGAAAATTAATTAATTAAATGAGTTAAGTTTATAATTAATCAATTATTGTTAAATGTATGGGGCGATTTTGGAAAAAAGGTGAGTTAACTTTTGAGGTGCTAATTCCTTGGCTAATAGGAATAGGGGTTTTAATTTTAATGATTGCATTGTATTTTATTCTTAATGGGAAGGGAGTTTCAGCCGCAGATTATTTTAAGAATTTATGGAGATTTGGAAAATGAAAGAGAAGAAAGGTTCTTCTGGGATGATGATGGGGCTCATAGTGTCTGGAGTAATCGCAATTATTATTTTATTGATTATTTTTAAGGGGCCTTTGTTTGATTTTCTTTGGGGGACGCTTATAAAAGGAATTGCAATAATTATTCCTAATTTTGATTTGTCAAAACCCGGGGATGGAGTTACAATTGTTGGATATGATTTGAGTAATCCTAATCTTAATTTACAGTTTTATGACGGAGAGAAGTGGAAGGGAATTGATGTAGATGAAACAACTTTTAGGATGGGTGAGAATATTTTTAACCCTAAATTTGTGGCTACCCAACTAAAAGATTTTTATATTAGTGAGAGAAGACCTCCCTCGTTTATTTTGAATGTTAATCATTGGAGGGTGTGGGTGGTTGATTTTCAAGGAAATGGAAAGTTATGGAGTGAAGGAAGAATACCTATAATTTCTAAAACGAAGAATGGTTTTGAGGGTGTTGGAAGCGGAATTTCATTGGGGATGTCTGCAGAGAGTCGTTTTAACTATTTTGACGCTTTTACTTTTAATTCTCTCAATGGAGGACCTCTTGTTGAAAAATCTTATGGTTTTATTTTTGAATCCGAAAAAACACCTGGATTAGAAAATACGTTGATTAGTTGGAGAGACCAGATATTAGAAGGGCGTTCGTGCGAGAAGTTTTTGAAGATTAGGATAAATAAAAATGGGGAGATGAAGGAAAAGCAATACAAGGTAAAGAAATTAGATAATTATGTTTATATTGATTTTGAGGAGGAGGTTTTAGATGGGGAGGTTTCTGAATGGGAGAAAAATAAGGCAAAAACCCTCGGTGATGAAAAGTGTTTTGTTGTTGATAGTTATGTTGATGAAGATAGGAGTGATTGGGTTAATGATGCGGGGATAGTGATTGAATTTAAAGATAATCAAAATGGTGATAAGTGGACTAAACTTTGGTGGGATTCAAAATCTGGTTGGAGGTATCAGAGTGAAGACACTTTTAAAGATGGAAGTATTCCAGGGCTTATTCCTATGAATGTGAGGAATAATAATGAATTGCTTGAGACATATAGGATTTCTGATGTTATGCAGGAATCTTTTTATCCAACCATTGATTGGATTTTTAAAGGGCAAGATTCAAATGGTGATGGTCTTTTATTTTCAAGGGAAGCTTTCAATATCAAAGTTTTTGTCATAGTTGGAGGGAATTCTCCAAACATAGAACTCACTAATGTGACTACTTTTTTTAAGCAAGATGGCTCTCAGTGGCATGATGAGGTAGATGATGAAGATGAACAAATTCTTGTTACAAAAATAATTTATAATTTGTTAAGTGATTATAATGCTCATTTTAAGAATCCATCGGAGGAGAGTCCATGAAATCGCGAAGAGGACTTGAAGGGGATATGATAAGGACAGTTGCATTATGGATTTTATTTTTGATTATTGCTGGAGGGGCGATTTTTATGTTGTATCGGTTGTTTACTTCTTGAGTTTGATAAGAATTATAAACTATTAATTGTTTTAGGGAGTATGTTAAAGAGGATGAATAGAAAAGGGGAAGGGTTGAGTGCGAGGGCGATTATTTTACTTGTTTTGACAATTGCCGGCTTTTTGATTGCCGCGATGTTTTTGTTATTGCATCTTAATCAAGATGATTTAACGAGGCAGGAATTATGTCATTTGTCAATTGTTGAGAGGGCGACTGCGCCGGGGCTTGCAGAAAAGGCGATACCTTTACAATGTTTTACTGAAAAAATTTGCATAACCACTGATAAGAATGAAGAATGCAAGAAATTTTCAGGAGAAGAAAAGGTAAGAATTGTAGTCGTGGATATGCCTGAAAGTAAGACTGAAAAAGGATATCTTGCTAAGAAAAATGCGGTTGTTAAAACTATTGAGGAAGAAAGTGCGAATGCGATGTATGATTGTTGGAGGATGACTGGGCAGGGAAAGTTGGATGTGTTTAAGGGAAGTAGTTCAGGGGCTACAGGAACTGTTCAAGATATATTGGGAGTTCTTGGTTCAGATATAAAAATAGATATTAAACAGCCGAAGTGTATTGTTTGCTCAAGACTTGCACTTTCGGAAGATTTGATTGAAAAGGATGGAAAAATTAGGGGAATTGGCACGGATAGAATTTTAGACAGCGTTGATGTTAATGGATATTTGGAAAGTCAGACAGTTCCCGGAAGCACTTTGACTTATTTGCAGACATTTACGGATGAGGGTGTTAGGAGTTATGCGGGAATTAACAGGGTTGATGAATCAACAAATCCGCAGGGTAAAATATCTGAAAGTGCAAATCAGATTGCGATGATTTTTATGCAGATAAAGACGGAGGAAAATCCAAGTGCTGTTGGAGAGGAGGCGGCATTATCTGCTGGTATAGCTATTGGGGGAGGGGGTTTAATGACTGGGTTGGGGAGAAAAATAATTTCTAGTCATCCGTTTGTTTCCTTTCTTGCAGCTACAGGTGCAGTGGGTGGAGCTTATCTTTATTCTTCAGGTGTTGCTTCGGATAATCAGGCAATTTCTACTGCGGTTTGTGGAGAATATCTTAATGATGAGAATGATGCTAAACTTGGGTGTAGTTTAGTAAAGCCGATTAAATGGGATGCGGGACTTGTAAATGATTTATGTCCCGGGGGAACAGAAGGTAATTTATAAAATGTTTTTGAAAAACAGGAAAGGAGAGAAGACTGCTGAGGATATTACTGAAATTGTTATAGCAGTTATAGGAATAGTTTTAATAATTTCTCTGATTGTTTTACTGGCTAATTTTTTTGAGGACCAAACGAAGAAGAATGCGAAGAACTTTATTAAAGGATTGGATTCAAAGATAGAAAATTTGGGTGTTGGGGAAGAAGGTAATTTTGTTACGCAAGGAGTTGATGGATGGTATTTAACTGGATGGGGAAAAGGAGAAAAGGACAGGCCTTCAAAGTGTTTCTTTAATTCTTGTTTGTGTGTTTGTCCTGAAGCAGATCCGACAAGCTGTCAGGAAAAGGGGGTTTGCAGGCCTGTTGATGAGGAGAATGTTTTTGTTTCTTCTAAATTTAGTTATAAGATTAGTAACTCTGGCGAAGGCTCTGTTTTTGCTAAATGCATTTCACTTTCTAAATTGCTTTCTGAAATTAATGTTTTAAAAAGTCAAGGGAATTTACGTT
This sequence comes from Candidatus Pacearchaeota archaeon, assembly GCA_030699205.1. Taxonomy (GTDB): domain Archaea; phylum Nanobdellota; class Nanobdellia; order Pacearchaeales; family GW2011-AR1; genus SICU01. Next base: position 4,911 of record JAUYJY010000024.1, on the reverse strand, counting down.
TGGAAACGAATTTTGGGATTGTGACTTTGCAGGGGAAAGTAGATAAATTTGTAGATTCAATAGAAATGTGCGAGGGGTTTGTAAAGAATGTAGAAAAAAGTAGTGTGGGGCCTACAAGAACAGGATATTAAAATGATAAATAAAAGAGGATTTGACATAACATTAGAGACTACGATGTATCTTATGCTTTTTACTATCTTTTTTGTCTCGATGTTTTGGTATATTACTGGCTATCAGGATGGTGCGGTTTTTTGGGAAGATGTTTATGCAAAAGAGATTGCTAATTTGATAAACAGGGCGGAGCCGGGACAGGAAGTGAAGATTGATGTTTCAATTCTTACTGGAATTGCGAAAAAGAAAGGGCAGAATTTAAAAGAAGTTGTAAGTATTGATAATGTAAATAACCGGGTTGTTGTGAGTGTTCGTCCGGGAAGAGGAACGAGTTTTGGATTTTTTAATGATTTGGATATTGTTAATTTTAGAACTGAATTGATTTCCGGGAAGGTTGATGCGAACAGGTTTATTTTTGAAGTTGTTGAAAAACAGAGGGATGAGGGAGGTTAGTATGAACAGAAAAGGAGGAGCACCGGGAAAAGGAATATTATTTTTTATTTTCTTTTTTATGGGGATAATGATTGCAGGAGGGCTTGTTGGAGGAGTTTCCGCTTTTTATGGGAAGGGATATGACTTTAGGGGGGTTGATGCTTTTAATTTATATGATGTTGTGAGCGAATGTTTTGATAAACCTGATTTTTTTATTGAAGAATTTACAGAAAATACTGAAAAATTTTATGAACTTTGCAGATTGAGTAAGGATGTTTTGGAAAAAGGACATTTAGTTTATATTAAAGAGGTTTTGAAGACTAATGATGGAAAAGAGTTTTTTGTGGGAGTTTATGATTTTAAAACTCAATGCTTTTTAGAAGCGAGGGGGAAGAATAAGAACTTACCTGTTTGCAAGAGTGGAGTTTTAAATAAAGACGGAAGAGAATTTGAGATTATAATTGGAAGCAATCAGAATTCAAGGAAGGGGATATTATGAGAAAGAAAGGACAAATAGCGCAGATAATAATGAGCGTTCCTACTTTAATAGGTGTTTTTATTATAATGTCTATCTTTGTGATTATTGCGGGGTTTTTTGGGGGGTCGGATGATTTTATAGGAAAACAAGATATTTCTAATTCTGCTATTGAATCTGCAGTTTTAGCGAAGAGGTTTTTAGGGGATGTGATTACAAGAGAGGATTTTATGGAGAAGAGGATTTCAGATAATGGAGATATTTCTGTTTTTGATTTGATACATAAAAACATACCTTTTTTTGGAAAGGAACGAATAGAAATTTTGCAGGAGAGGTTTGATGAGAAATATTCTTGCGGGGGGATTAATAAATTTGAGGTTAGGAAATTTCAGTTCAGATCAATATATAAATATGTAGAAATAAATTATCCAGAAACTTTTCCAGATTTTAATTTTCCTATTGAACTGACGGAAGTTAAAGAGATATATCCATATAAGCCTGTTAAGGGAACTGAAACAGGGTTTTGTGATGGATTTCCGGGGAGTGCGGGGAGTCATACGAAAACATACACTCAAGGAATGTATACTTGCATTTATATTGAGGCGGTGACGTTATGTTAAACAGGAAAGGACATATAGGAACTATGCTAATGTTTTTCGGGGCGTTGGTTTTAGTTGTTACTGCATTATTTACTTTTTCTTCTTATTCTGATAAAATGGAGGTAGTTGAGGGGACGTTTAGGGAGTTAAGTGCAGAATTTAGAATTGATGAAAAATTGGTTCAGGGATATTTGAAAGATATGGTTAATGATGGGATTAGGGGGGCGAATAAAGCAGGAGCCGACGATTTTGAGGAAGCTTTTAATGTTTCGTTAAAAAAATCTTCCGAGGAATTGAGGGGAAAGGGATTGGACACAAATTTATTTGGGAAAATTATTAATGGGAATTATTTTTTTAATGATTTAGAAGGAAGTTATGAATTGGAATTAAAAGATGTTTTTGCGAGGGTTGAGGAAGAAAATAACGAGATTAGGAGGGTTTTTGATTTATCTGTGAAATTTGATAGAGAGAAAATTTTGGAGTTTGTTGTTGAATAGTTGACTTTTGAAGATTAACTATGATTTTAGTATTTATGTCTTGGGAATTGTGATTTTCTATTATTAAAATTGGTGATTGATATATTTAGCACAAAAAATTGATTATTATTTTAAATTTAACAACTATAGTTGATGATAAAATGGTTGTCAGATATTCTCTCAAGCTAAGATTATTATTTGCGAGGTTATTAGGGATTATAACGGCTAAAAATTAAAAAAGTTGGCGTGGATTTGTACTAATCGTCTTGAAGGTGGGATAGTTTTTGAAACTATGAGAATTAAATAAAATGGGGATTAAAATTTATACGGGGAATTAAAAAGATTTATAAACTAAAATGATTTATGTGTCATATGGAAAAGAAGGGTGATGTGACAATTACTACAATAATTCTTATTGTATTGGGTTTGGTTGTTTTGGTGTTTTTGATTGTTGGCTCTACGAAAGGATTTGATTTTATATTCGGGAAATTTGATACTGCACCTGGGCAGGCGCTTGAAACAGTAGCACAGTCGTGTATTCTCGCGGCACAGGCAGATTTGTTAGTTGATTTTTGTAGTTTTAAGGAAGTGAGTATTGATGGAAAGAATAATTTTATTAATTGTAAGGATAGTAGAGTTGATGCTTCTTTGAGAAATGCTGGGATTGATTTGGAGAAGAGTTCTTTGGGATGTGAGAATTATGAGGTTTTGAATAATTGTGTTGAAGTTGCTGAGTCAAAGAGGGATAGCACTTATGTAGAAGGTGGCGTTAAGACTTGCGAGAATGTTATGAGTGGGCTGGGTCCTTGTAGTGCTGATGGTGCCGAACCAAAAGTTTGTGAATGTGGGGGGGCAGAAACTGAAGTTTATTGTAAGATTGGACAAACTTGCGATGTTTCTGGAGACGAACCAGTGTGTAACTTTGCTTAAAGGGTTTTATTATATTCTAATAATTAAGGATTAGTAGAAATACGAACTAAAATTGACTTTATTCAAGGATCAAGATTAATAATACTTTCAAGATATTATATTTTATCATCGCCAAAGATTAATTATGAAGGGATATTAAAGTTTGTATCTTATCTTGCAAGACTGATTTTTAAGCAGTATATTGCCTGTAATTATCAAAAAAGTTGGTTTGTTAAACCCATCAATCACCTAATAATTTAATGATAAGCAGTGCAGGATGCAGATGATGAATTTTTTATATTTATCTTAATAGTTAGGGGGATGTTCATCGCTCGTTTAAATTTATGAACTTTGGTTTAGGGTTTTTTTCCGGGGATTTTCTTGAGAGTTATAGATGGGATTGGTTTAACTAAGTGGGGTTTTGATGAAGGGGATTTTGCTGAAACTTAAGGGGGTGTTGTTAATTACTTTGAAGGATAATTTCGGGGGATTTAAGGGGAATGTAGTAATCTTTAAATACTAGTATTACAGTAATCTTTTATGGAAGTTAGAACAATCAAAGGAGTTGGAAGAGATAAGTGGCTGAAACTTAAAGAAATTGCTGCTAAAAAAGGGGTTAGCATGGGAGACTTACTCGGAAGTATGATATCTGATTTTTCAAACAGGGGAGATGTATGGGATGAGATTCTTAACGTGGGGAGGATAATATCTAATAAGGAAGCTGAAGAGTTGGAGAGTGAAATCAAGAATTTAAGAAAAGAAAAGGGTTTTAGAATATGAATCTTATTTTAGATACTTCTGTTTTGATAGAAATTGAGAGGGGAAATAAAAAAGTAGTTGAAAGATTGAATGAGCTAAGAAATCTATATCCTGCTCAGCCTAAAATATCCTTTATGACTTATTTTGAATTTTTGTATGGACTTAGAAAGAGAAATGTGAAGAATAAGGAAATGTCAAGAGGTTTTTTAAATTTATTTGAAGTTATACATACAACGAGCAAGACTGCCGACTTTTTAGTTCTGCTGAAAGACAAGTATGAATTGCCGTTGGCGGATTTGTTTATAGCTTCTCAAGTTATGGAAAATGCAGGAATTCTAGTAACTAGAGATAAAGACTTTGGAAAGATTAAAGAGACTGAAAAAATATTTGTTTAGATGAATTTATAATATTGCTTCTCTTGAATTAAATATGAAAGTTAGGTATTTGAGAAAAAATGAGATAGATAAAACTGTCAAGATAATTGAGGAGAATAATTCTAAGAAATATTCTTTGTTAGCGAAGAAACATCTTCTTGCTATGTTTGAAAATAAAATGTATGAGCCAAAGTTTATGGTTGCTGAAGAAAGTGGTGAGATTTTAGGCTTCGTTGGCTATATAATGTCAAGCCTTAGCTTTCGTACGTATGAAATGATGTGGGTAAATGTTTCTAAGAGGCATCAGAAAAGTGGAATTGGAACTAAACTAGTTAGCAAAGTTATATCAGAGATAGAATTAATAAAGTATAAGGGAGAGAAGCCGTCAAATATTCTTTTGTCTACTCTCAAACCAGATTATTTTAAGAGATTTGGATTTAAAACCATATTGAAGTTTAAGAAGAATAAGCATATTAGGGCTTTGGATTTAAATAAAAAGTGAGAAAACAATTAAATAGCTTTGTTGCATTTTGTTAAAATGGGTGATATGAAATATTTTGAGTTTGTTGAAGTTTACGAGAAGATAAATTCTATTTCAGGGAGGCTGGAGAAGACAAAGATTTTGGCGGATTATTTTAGGGTATAGCAGAAGACAAAATATAGATAATTCTGATAATTGGAACACTATTTGTCCAGAATTCTCTATCTGTACAATTCTGAAAACAATTGTGCTAATCAACAGAATTGTCCATATTTTGAACAGTTTTTTGTTCTTC
>JAUYJY010000017.1 GCA_030699205.1 Candidatus Pacearchaeota archaeon | reverse complement strand
TTAGCGGAAGAACAAAAAACTGTTCAAAATATGGACAATTCTGTTGATTAGCACAATTGTTTTCAGAATTGTACAGATAGAGAATTCTGGACAAATAGTGTTCCAATTATCAGAATTATCTATATTTTGTCTTCTGCTATATGCTTGGAGAAGCATCAACAACAAAAATTGCAAAAGCAAAAGATGTTCTTGGATTTCAGGAAAATAAAATTGCTGCAAGGCAAGGCGGAGAAGTTGCAGGGGATGCAAGAAAAGAACTGGAAGGAAAAACAGGAGAAAGTGTTTTGATTGAAGATAATTTTTTAGATGTTCTTGAAAAGAGAAAGAAGAAAAGAAAAATTAAACTAATTTCTTCTGGTTAGGAGAATTCTTACACCCACAAAAACTTACACAGAGATTATATAAATTATTTTGAATTAAACAATTCATGGCAGAAAGTCAATCAAGATATAGCATTGTTGAAAGATTAATTCAAAGAAAACTTGAGATTATGAATTCTAAATCTAACATAAAAGAAGATGTCAAAAGAAAAGAACAAAAGATTGGAAAATTAAGAAAAGAAACAGAAAATTGGAAGAAAGATATTCAGGAAGATATCAAAAGAGAAGAAAGAAAAAAGGAATTAGAGGTTGAGAGGGCAAAACAGGAATATGAAAATTCAAAAGAGCAGACAGACAGCAAAGAAAAAGTTTTAGATGAACAGATTAAAGCAATCAATGAAGCATTAAAATCTATTGAAGAAATTTCAAAAACTTCTCCAAATATTCAGTCATAAAATATCTTAGTTTTTGAATCAATAGAGTCCTGTAAAAATAAATGAATGCCATGTGCGTCAAACAGGACAATTAAAACAAAAATAAACCAATGCCATGTTGCTGGTTCCGTTGTTAAAGGTGATTAAAGGGGGGATATTAACTTTTTTAATCCTCAACCCAACTCCACCAACTACCATTTCCTATTATGACATGGTCAAGGACTTTTATATCAATTAGTTTTCCGACTTCAATTAGTTTTTTTGTTACTTCGATGTCTTCGTTGCTTGGCTGGGGGTTTCCGCTTGGATGATTGTGAATTAAGATTATTTTCGAAGCTGAATGTTTTATTGCAGGTTTGAAAACTTCTCTTGGGTGGATTATGGTGGAGTCCAAAACTCCTTTTGATACTAATTCTTCATTTATTATGTGGTTTTGGTTATTGAGAATTAGGGCATAAAAGTATTCCTGTTTTTCGCCTTTAAGTCTTTCATGAAATAAATCAAAAACGTCTTTTGCATTAGTTATTTTCTTAATAGGATTTTTTGAATTATTATACCTTTTTCCTAATTCAGCCATGGCAAGAAGTTGCATTGCTTTTGCCTGTCCAATTCCTTTTACTTTCTGAAGTTCTTTAAGTGAGCAGTCAAACAAATTGTTTAATCCATATTCTTTTATTAGGCGGTTAGACATATCAATAACATTCTCACTTGGAGAGCCTGTTCTTAATATTATTGCAAAGAGTTCTGAATCACTTAGAGCCACAGGACCATGTTTGAGAAATCTTTCTCTTGGCCTGTTTTGTTCTGGAAGGTCTTTTATTTTCATATAATGAACAAGTGATGGGGGATTAAGAAGTTTTTTATAACTGCGATTATTTAATTTAGTGTAAGATGACATACAAACTCTCCCCTTCATCATTAAATTTAATGTTAGAATGCCCCAGATGCTTCTGGATTCAATTAGTAAAAAAAGAAAAAAGACCAGATACTCCATTTCCAAGCCTGCCTTCTGGAATGGATAAAGTGCTAAAGGAACATTTTGACAGATTTATGGAAAAAGGAGAGTTACCTCCAGAATTAAGAGAACAAGAATGTGCTAATGATGGATGTAAATTATTCGATGATAAAGAAAAGCTAAAAATCTGGAGAAGTAATTTTAAAGGCATAGAAATTATAGACAAAAAATCAAATATTCTTCTGCATGGAGCTATAGATAATATTCTAATCAAAGGCAAAAAGTTAATTGTTTTAGATTACAAAACCCGTGGCTTCCCTGTAAAAGAAGACACTCATAAGCATTACATAAACCAGATGGATCTTTACAACTTCTTGTTGAGGGAAAATGGCTATCAAACTGAAGATTATACCTATTTGTTGTTTTATCATCCAAACAGGGTTAATGAAACAGGAGAAGTTGTTTTTAACACAGATTTAATCAAGATAAAGACAGATCCCAAAAGAGGAGAAAAAGTTTTCAAACATGCCATCAAGATTTTACAAGGAAAAGAACCTAAGGCAAGTAAGAAATGTGGGTTTTGTGGGTTGAGAGGAAATTATAATGAAAGAAGAATATAAAAAATATGAAATAAAAGACAAGAGAAAAATATTAGAAGCACAGAAAGAGATGGTTGATAGCTTTAAAGAATATTTCGGTTCTATAGAGGTTATTTTTGACAAAGTTAAGGAATTGGAAAAGAAATTTAATGATTTTTTAGAATGGAGAAATAACAAATGGATTGTTCCTGGCAAGGGAAAAACTCCCGAACAATTATGGCTTGAAGTGGGAAATCCAAAAACCAAACTTAAAAAGCTAAAGCTAAAAGGTATATTTTCAAATGATATGGCTAAATTTGGATTAATAGCTCATCCTTTCTATGGAATAGTATTTGTTCCATTTTATGATGTTCTGAAAAGATTATTTGAAGGAGATTTCAAAAAAATACCAGATCATATTGGATTTCTCCAAAATATAGTTGTTGAAACAAAATCATTTGTACCACCCTTTATCATAAAAGATATCATACATAAAAATCAGGAAAGAACATTGAAATTGTTTAAAGAAGGATATACAAATGTTAAAGATTTAGATGATGTTTATAACATCTTAAAGAAGTTTAGAGATGATTGGAATGATGAACCAAGGTTATGGCAGAATTTAATAGATTATAATAAAGATAGTGAAAAAAATAAGACAAAAAAAGAATTTCCAGAGAATTATTTTAATTTTTATTCAAAAGAATTTGATAATGCATGGAAAGAATTCTTTAAAGATAAAACAGAACCAAAAACTGAAGAGGAAGAAGCAGCACAACAAAGAGAATTTGCCTATTGGTATAATAATCTAAGAAAACAAAGTGACACTGGAAAAACTCCTGTTGAAATGGGCAAGAGAATAATGAATTTCGAACTAGATGATGAAGAGGAAATGAGAAAAATTGAGGAGGAATTTGAAAAAAAAGAGGGTGAAAAGCCATTGGAGGTAAAATTAATTGAGAAAGTTTGTTTGCTTATATTAGGCATGTTTCCAGAAGAGGAAGAAAAGGCTTATGAGAAATATATTTTGGAAAACAAGAATAAATTAGACAAAATGAAATCTGATATTGATTTTGAAAGAGGGTTTCAGGAATGGTTTCTTCTTGAATACAGACTTCCAAATGGAGTAACTCCAATGGAATTAGCTTTTTCTCAATCAAAGTTGTTTAATAAAAAAGAAATGTCTATGATTGGAAACTTTTTAGTCAATGTCAATTCTTTATTTGAAGTTAAGAAGATTTCTGAGAACAGAAAAGATTATGTCTTAGAAAATACTATGGATAATCAAGAGTATATTGTGGAGACGATAGACTTCCCAGATATCTTGAAAGAAGGAGATTTCATAAATTCTATTTTAGTTAAAAAAAATTTGGGTAATTTTTTCTTTTACGGCAATGTTGCAACATATTCAGAAAAAGAAGGGCAAAAAATGAAAGATTTTATTTTAAAAGAATTAAATAAAACTAAATATGGCAAATAAAACAACTAAACAAAAAATGGAGATTAAGAAATAGGGAGTATGATTTAAAGAAAAAACAAGAATATTCCAAGAAAAATAGAGAAGTTCTCAATGCTAAATCTAAATTAAGAAGACAGGCTAATCCAAAGTCAGAAAGACAAAGAAAGAAGCGGTGGAGAACTAATAATTTGAATCAGATGAGAACCCACGGAATGATACAACATTACAGAACAAAACAAAAGGCTCTCGCACTACAATATCTTGAAAATGAGGACTTCAAGCATTATAGGTATAGCAGAAGACAAAATATTTTGAACATTTTTTTGTTCTTCCGCTAATAGTCTAAGACAAATACTGTTCAATTATAAATGTCTTAGACTATACAAGAAATAACAAACCTTATAAGTCAAAATAATTAGTTAAATTAATGCCCGGATGGCACAGCGGTTACTGCGCGGGATTGCTAATCCCGTTTCCTTACGGATTCCCAGGTTCAAATCCTGGTCCGGGCGTTTGACATAAGTGTCTCAGTCAGGAAAGACTTAAGGAATTCATGAAAAGACGCGAGAAAACCTATCTGAACAATAATGCAATGTTAGAAACATTAGATATAGCAGAAGACAAAATATAGATAATTCTGATAATTGGAACACTATTTGTCCAGAATTCTCTATCTGTACAATTCTGAAAACAATTGTGCTAATCAACAGAATTGTCCATATTTTGAACAGTTTTTTGTTCTTCC
>JAUYJY010000016.1 GCA_030699205.1 Candidatus Pacearchaeota archaeon | reverse complement strand
TTAGCGGAAGAACAAAAAACTGTTCAAAATATGGACAATTCTGTTGATTAGCACAATTGTTTTCAGAATTGTACAGATAGAGAATTCTGGACAAATAGTGTTCCAATTATCAGAATTATCTATATTTTGTCTTCTGCTATACGTTTAGCTAATAATTTCTAACTTCTCCCAATGCCATATACTCTTGGCAGGGTTCTTCATTAATTTTATCAAAACTTATCAACAATTTCAAAAGCTTCTAAAAAATCCCTTCTTTCTTGATTTCTAACAAAAAGAAGTCCCCTTCAAAAGGCGCTGTTTCCTCTTTCAGTTTTATATCAATATTAACTTTTTGAGTGCATCTCTGGGTTCCTGTAGGAACATCAATTTCAATTAACGCAAAAGCAGTAGAACTTCTAAATGTATCAAATGCATTCCACGCATTTACCGGTGTAACAAATAAATCTTCAGTTCTTCTCTCTCCCAATACCTTAACACAATTATCATTGCTATTTGTATCTAATTCAACTCTGTATAATATTGTGTCCCTCGCTACTTGTTCCCCACGTTCATGCTGTGCCCCAATTGCAACATTGAATCTTTCCCCAGGCTTTACTTTAGCAACATTGTCAGAGCCTAAGAGAACGGCAAGATTGCCCCCCTCATTTGGAAACAACTCCTGTATCTTCGCCTGAACTCCCTCGTTTATTTCATCAACACTTCCAATAGCTCCAGTAAAAATACTCCTTACAAGAACCAATCCAAGAATTAACATACTCATTCCGATAACAATTATGACAATCGTTCCAATAGAAAGTTCTAATGCACCATCCTTATTTTTTAATAAACTCATCATTGTCCAAGATTCAAGTCAGCAGGAAGTCCTTCAGCAGGAAATTGACTAAAATTCTGAAAAACTATTTGGTATATAAAATATGAGACAATAACGCCCACTACAATTCCTATAATGCTAAGAATAATTCCCCATTGAGACCATAAGTTCTTATGTTTTTTATTTTGAACAATTCCAAAAACAAGACCTACAACCCCAATCACAGAACCAACAAGCCCGACATTAATTATACTTAAAATCCCAAATATAACGCTTACTATTCCTGAATCGTTTCTCCCCGAATTACCTTCCTCTTTTTTCATATTCTAACTTAGATTATTTCTTTTATAAATCTTCCGTGTTTTATTTTTTGCAGATTTTAATCAATTCAGATTTTTAATACTCGTTAAAATCCTCTGACTCTAATCCGAGGTTTTTTTCCGTTAAAGGTTTTATGACTTTCACAAACAAAATGGGACGAGAGGGAATCGAACCCCCGCATACACGAGCTTCAGTCGTGTGCCTTCCCACTTGGCTACCGTCCCACCATTTACACAAATTAATTTTGCTTTTAAAACTTATGTTAGTTGCCTGTACCAGATAACATCTCCCAAAAACCTCTGGCTTAAATCGGAAGGAGTTGTAGGCCACGAAGAGATATCAAAATGCCTTTTAGTTGAATCTGCAAGTCTTAAGTCTAAGTCAGTAACCCTATCTTCAAAAGCCATATCGTGGGGGTAGTCTCCAGTTAAAAGATAATAAGTTAGAGTCCCTTCGTTAGGATCTCTTCCCCTAGAAACCCCGAGAATCACTCTTTCACTAACTGCGAAACAAATTATTCTTCTCTCAATTTCATAGTCATCCATCACCACACTAAATAACACAAGGAATTATAAAGATATGTGAGTCGGAAATAGGCCAGGTTCTGTTATTTCTTGTTTCTTCTCTCGAAGACAAACGAAATGTGCTGACATCTTTCTAAGCGTGCGGCTTTGGCACTTGCACCGGCGAAGTTGCCCGTTTCAGCAAATCCTTCAAAACAAGCTCCCCGCATGGATCCTCGCGATTTGAAGGCTGTGTCGTTTCTGTAACAGTGCTCTGCTTCACAGCAGACTATTTTCATAGCTCGCAACTATTTGTTTTGCAACAAATGGTGCCCGGACCTTCCTCAGAATTAAACAATCATTAACATTGTTTGCTTATCTAAAAGCTAAATTCCGAAGTCAGCTATCCGACTCACAAAAATAATTAAAAACAACCATTTATAAATTCTTCTATCCATAAAAATAAAATGAAGGTAAAAAAAGAGGCAGATAAGGAACTCAGCGACGATTTTTATGGGGGAGATTCAAAAATAGATAAAATAAAATTTAAAATAGAGGTAAGCACAATAATTCTCGGAATTTTACTGCTATCAATATCAATAATATTCTTTGCGTTATTAAATGCAAAAACCGGCTCGGGATTTGGTTTCATCCAAATAATATTCTCAATAGTTCTTGTATTAGCCGCAACAGTAATTTTAGCTTGGGTAAATTTTACTATGGCAAAAAATAAACATCTTGGATTAGTCGTAGGATTGCTTATTTGGTGTGCTTTTTTGTATGCTTTATTTATAAAATTCAGAGGACCAAATACAATTGTCTTTGCAGTTATACTATCTTTAATTGTTTTAACTTATTTATTTTTTCACTTTTGGAAAAACAAAAAGAATAGCGAGAATTAATTTCTAACTGCATCTATAAAACATCGTCGTGGAAGGTTGCATGGATAAATTAATTTAAGGATAACAGAACGCCTTTCTCATCGATAAAACTTATTTTATTTTTTAGAGTTATTAAAATATCAAAAAAACTCATTAAGCTATCAATTTTCTCATCGTCGATAAAAAATTAGTAAAAAATGCTTATCCTCTATATTTACTTCTTAAGTCGTCTATGCTTTATGCCTACTTCTAACTCCCTCATAATCCTGCAAAACTCTTCCACCCCTCTTCAAAGTCAGAGGATAATAAAGAGTTCTGCTCTCCGAAGGGACTAATCCATCATCTACCTGTTGTTCCGCCCTAAGTCTACTTTCATCAATAAACCTCGCTACTTCAATTCTCGCTTCTCTATCATTCGATGCCGGAAAAATTCTAACTTGAGGAGTTCTTTCTCCTGCAATTTCAGTTTCATAATTTAGGACATATTTTTTTTCTGCCATTTATTCTTAATATAGGCAATGCATTTAATTTCATTATAGTTATGCTTGACCAGATAATTTTTCTTCTTAAATTTTTTTAAAACAAAAAAACAAGCAGACAGACATAAATTCCATGAGTCATCAAACAATTGATAATTGTGGCTTTTAGTAGTTGCATGCTTAAATTCTCGTTGCCTTGAATCTTACACACCAACTCTATCAACGCAGTCTTCTTCTGCGGCCTATGTTGTTTCGTCTTGCGGCTGGCTTCGTGCTTAGATGCTTTCAGCACTTATCCATACAGTGCATAGCTGAGCAGCCTGCTTATAACAACTGCTGACCAGAGGCACCCGAGGACAGTTCCTCTCGTACTTTGTCCTCGTTCCACTCAAACAACAACGCGCCTAGTAGATATCATACAAACTGTCTCACGACGTTCTTAACCCAGCTAACGATCCCTTTTAATGCGTGAACTCCGACACCCTTGGTAGCTTGTGCACTACCAGGATAGGAAGAGCCGACAGCGATGTACCAAACCGCCCCGTCAATACGGACTATCGGGGGCGACGAGCCTGTTATCCTTAGAGTACCTTTTCTGTCACACACGAGTCCTATTAAGAAACTACGTGGGGTCGCTAGGCCCGACTTTCATCTCTGCACATCTTGCTTTTCGAAGTACAGTTAGACAAGCTTTTGCCCTCGCACTCTCCTTCAGATTTCCAACCCGAATGAGCTTGTCTTTGGGCCCTACAGATATCTTTTCTGCAGGGTGCCGCCCCAGCCAAACTACCCGCCTGCTGGTGTCCCCTCTCAGGTAAGTAATGCCAAGAAGGGTGAGTAGTATTACATTATCGCTCCGTTTATCCCTAAAGATAAACATCTACGCTCCTACTTATTCTATGCACTCTCCTCAACATCACAACAACAAGTTGTAGTAAAGGTTCATAAGGTCTCCGCTTCCCACTAGGCGTCACCGGCATGTTCACCGGTAAGTGAGTTCAGAAGGACCTGGCTTGGGACAGCGACTACCTCGTTAAACCATTCATGCACGTCGCCATTCAGACGACAAGGCATTACGCTCATTAATGTTAATCTGCAATTCATCTGTCGAGCGAACTGCAATTCTTTATGTCGCCATAAAGCTCGGACTCTATCTTCACTAATTAATTAGTGTCGAGCGTATTAGTCTCTGAGGATTCTAGAAAATTATTTTTTCCTTTATCATTTTGCTAAATTGAATAAGTTCTTTTTTAGATATCGAATCTTTTTCTTCAATTCTAATTGCATTATATATCTTTAATCCAATCCATTCTTTTTTAAATTTTCTTTCTCTTGGAACTATATGAAAATGCAAATGCTCAATACCCTCATTTGTAGAAAGAATATATTCTTTTTTACATTTAGTAGTCTCTTTCAAAGCTCTAGATAACATCAGTAAAATCTTACTTAATTCAAGAGATTCTTTAATCGTAATCTCATGAAATGCCTTTCTATGCTTTTTTACGGAGATTACCAACCAACCTCTAATTTTAGAAGGATACGCTTGATTAACTATCCAATTTTCTCCCTCATAAATTATGGGCATGGGAAAATTTTTCTTTTTAGAAACTATTCCGCAAATCATACAATCCATAAAAATTCTTAGATAAACTAAGATATAAATTTATTCATCTTCTAGTCTTTCCTGCTGATTGTCTGCACCCATCTCATTTTAACGCGAACCAACAATAAAAATGTTTGTTGTCGTCGTAGAGTGGGATACTCAGATTTTCCAGCATATAGCTCGATTTTCTCTTTTGGTTTAATTCGACTATAGTCTAAGACATTTATAATTGAACAGTATTTGTCTTAGACTATTAGCGGAAGAACAAAAAAATGTTCAAAATATTTTGTCTTCTGCTATAACTATTTATCATACAAAACTACAAGACTTAGAGCGCCACATTTCTGTGCCGTAAGGCATGTAATGTCTACCTTAAGAGCCTCATAGTTAGGCCCGCCGTTTAGCGGGTCTTAGCCCGGTTGAACCCAGGTTTGAAACACCGCCACTGGGCAGATCTCACCGATTATACAAGTCCTTTCGGATTAGCAATCAGCTACGTTTTTGATAAACAGTCGGGCAGTCCTTGTCACTGCGATCTACTGTTGCACTCTACATATCAAGCACAACTATAGACACCCCTTATACCGAAGATACAGGGCTAGATTGCCGAATTCCCTAAACCAGTTTGTCCTTTCACACCTTAGCCTACTAAGCCAGAGCATCAGTGTCGATTCTGGGTACGGCTTGATAGTCCCACGCGATATATGACTTTTCATGGACCCTCGGATTCAACAGCTTTCCCTTACCATATTCTTCTGCTTCGCTTCATTACGATCCACAGATTTCTATAGCTCAGCACCCTTTCGGGTACCTGCCTATCCCAAAGCAAATCACATATCAAAGACTAACAAGTTCCGGAATATTAACCGGATTTCCATTCGCTGTATTCAGTTAAGATACAACTTAGGCGCCGACTAACCCTTGGTTAAACGATATTGCCAAGGAAACCTTGCTCTTGCGGTGCTACTCATTCTCAGAGTAATCTGATCTTACTAACGCCAAGATTCTCATTCCTTCCCGCTCCAGCCTTCCTCTCGGAAAACCTTCTACGCAGAAAAGACGCCTGCCTACCAGAACTTTCTTTCGAAAGCCTCTGGAGTGTCGGTAGTATGCTTAGCCCCGTCCATTTTCAGGGCCTCGAACCTCAATAGGTGAGCTATTACGCTTTCTTTGAATGTTGGCTGCTTCTGGGCCTACATCCCCACTGTCTTAGGTTCAAGACACCTTTTGTTACACTTAGCATACATTTTAGGACCTTAACTCCAGTCTCCCTTGTTCGGGTCTTCGAACAGTACCTTACGCACCGCCCGCCATTCCTGTTTTACGTCGGCAACAAGTTCAGAGTTGGAAGGGGTTCCGTAACCTTTCGGCCCTGCAAACCTTATCCGTACTTTACCTCGCTGTCTAACTAAACAAGACTATACTTAGGCATATTTCGACAGGAACCAGCCATCGCCGAATTAGATTGGCTTTTCACCCCTATTCGCAGGTCATTCGAGTGCATGCGCACAACACCGGTTCGGCCCTCCATTTTCCTTTCGAAAAACTTCAGCCTGCCCACGAATAGATCATCCGGCTCCGGGTCTTACCCAAGTGACTAACGCGCTTTCACACTCGCTTTCGCTATGGCTGCTTTCGCTAACCTCGCCACTTAAGCAAACTCCTTGGCCCATTTTTCCAAACGTACGTTACAACCCCGTCATAGACAGAGCAGTAACCAGCTGTCACTAGAAGATTTCAAGTCTTTTCACACTCTATTAAGAGTACTTTTCAGCTTTCCCTCGCGGTACTAAGTTCACTATCGGACTTGGACTAATGTTTAGGGTTAGGTGTTAATCCACCTATATTCAGACCCCTTATCTAAGGAGCCCTACTCTTTCGCAGAACTACATATTGATTTAGTTTACGGGGCTATCACCCTCTAAAGCGTCACTTTCCAGAAAACTTCAACTCATCAACTTAGCAATTCATCTGCACCACATCTCTGCCGTCGTTTCCGACGGAGATTCGGTTTGCCCTTGTCTCTTTTCGTTCGCCACTACTAAGAGAATCGCAATTGCTTTCTTTTCCTGCCGGTACTAAGATGTTTCAATTCCCGGCGTACATTTACATTTCTGTATGAATAACATGTTGTCACATTAGGAGATCTCTGGTTCAATGGTCGCATGCACCTACCCAGAGCTTATCGCAGCTTGCCACGTCCTTCATCACAGTCCAAACCAAGCTATCCATCTACTAGTTTGTTAAAATCAGATTGTCTGATAACATTCAAGTTCTTCTAATAGCTATGTATAAACACAGCTAAGAACCTGAATGAACTCACAACGCCAAATAAAAATATTTGGATATTTATGTCTGCCTGCTTGCTTCATTGAATATTACGCGAGTAATTTATTCTCGACATGATAAGTTATCTTAGATAACTCACCAAGATGTTTTATAGTAAACGCATTTAATTTTTGCATATTTTATGCGTTTACTATTTGGCGGAAGATTACTATTATTTAATACTTCTGCCATATCTCATCTCTGAGATTCCCTTAATGATTAAGGTGAACATTATTTGTGATTTTTTTCTTAACTCTCGTTAATTTATTATTAATCCATTCAGAAAGAATGGACCCACCGCGAATTGAACGCGGAGCTCCTCGGTGCAAACGAGGTATTTTACCATTAGACTATGGGCCCAATACACCCACCTGTCATTTGGCATTTTTAAACCTTTTTGGTTCTTTACATCATTCCCCAACAAGTTAAGGAAATCATCTATAACTATTGTGTTTATAAGAGTTAACAGGTATGCAAAAACAATTCATTATTTTATAACCATCAAAAAATATATAGGAGGTGATCCATCCGCAGGTTCCCCTACGGATACCTTGTGACAACTTAACTTACCTTGTCTTACAAAGGTTCGTTCCTGACGGACCTCGCCAATGCAAAACTCGGTTAGTTTGATGGGCGGTGAGTGCAAGGAGCATTGACATATTCACCGGGCGTTGATAACACCCGATTACTACGAATTCCAGCGTCATGAGGGTGAGTTGCAACCCTCAATCTGAACTAGGCCACAGTTTATGAGATTGGCTTCACCTCTCGGTGTCGCGACCCTTTGAATGTGGCATTGCCGCGCGCGTGTAGCCCAGAGCGTTCGGGACATACTACCTAACGTAGCCCGCACCTTCCTCCTTGTTACCAAGGCAGTCTGTATATTGTACACTTAGTAAATATACATACGGGTCTCGCCTGTTACCTGATTTAACAGGTCATCTCACAACACAGGCTGACGTCGGCCATGCATCTCCTCTCAGCGTGTCAGGTAAGCCCTTCAGACTGACCTTCATCCTGCTGTCGGCTCTGGTGAGGTTCACGGTGTGGAATCTGATTGACATTAATGTTTCTACAACTTCTTTTAGAAAAAGAAGTTCTAGGAGTCAAGAAAACTATAATTCCTAGATAATGTAGATGAGTTAATATTTCTACTAACTCCCTTACATCTCTGCAAGGATCGGACTCTATCTTCACAATTAATATTTATGTCCAAAAACTATTTTTTCAAGATACAATTCTTTTTTCTCAACATCATACCTAAAAATAATTCTTAACTTTCCAATTCTAACTCTGGAAAATTTATTCAATGGTGGATGTAGATGCTTGTATCTTTCAGGATTTTCAACAACTTCATTTAATTTATTAATAATTCTTTTTGAAAGTTATCCTTTAATTTTTTGAAATCTCTTTCAAACTCTTTAGTTGGAAGAATCTTGTAGCTCATTCCAATTGGCAAAATCCCTCTTTTTAATTTGCTCTTCAGATCTTTTTAAAGATTCCATAAATTCAGGATCACTTGCTAATTCTAAAGACTCTATCCTGTCTTCTAATTCACTAGCTAATTTAGCTAATTCAACTATAATTTTTCTATCGATAGTTATTGTTTCCATATTCATCACAACAATTTAGAGTTTTTATGTTTTTGTATTTATTAAATTGTGTCTGGCGTATTAGTCTCTGAGGATTCTGGAATTATTTATTGTTATAAAGTCTCTAAAATATTTTGTTTTGAGAATCAAGAAAATTCTTTCTATTTTCTATTAATCTCATACCTGCACATTCGATGTATTCTCTATTACCTTTATTAGCGTGATCTATTTGTGAATCTATATTCCACATCGCTAAATAAGGAAAAAAATATCTTATATAAACCTTACTATTTCATTACTTTTTAAAAGTAATAACTAATTCCAGTCTTTCCTGCGGATTATCTCTATTTTGCAGATTTTTAGGGTTCGTTATCTTCTCGCGAAAACATTCAATCTTGTGAAAGTTGAATGGCTGGAAAATTTTCAATTTTCCAGATAATATCCTACTGCAAACCTAACAAGACTTTCCCGCATATAGCCAGATTTTTTCCCTTAACACTAATATAGTAAACGCATTTAATCTTCGTATACTTTTATGCGTTTACTATATAGCGGAAGCTTACGATTATTTAATGCTTCTGCTATAGATGTTTATGTTAAGACTCCGAAGCGATTCAAACTTCGGCTGTCGTGCAGCTAATTGTTGATGTCCAACCGCACGCGTCACTCGTTGTAGTACTCCCCCGCCTATTCCTTTAAGTTTCGGCCTTGCGACTATACTTCCCAGGTAGCACACTCTACGCCTTCGCTACAGCACCGAAACCTCTCTAAGAGGCCCCGATGTTTAGTGTGCAGTGTTTACTGCTAGGACTACACGGGTATCTAATCCGTTTTGCGCCCCTAGCCTTCATCCCTCACTGTCAGATCCGTTCTAGTAAGGTGCCTTCGCTATTGTTAGTCCAGACAGGATCAACCCATTTAACCGGTACCCTGACCGTACTCCTTACCTCTCCCGGTCTCTAGCAATGCAGTATCTCTTGCACTTCGGCCCTTAAGAGACCGGATTTCACAAGAGACTTACAAAACAAGCTACGGATGTTTTAGACCCAATAAAGATGATTGCGACTTGGACCGCTGGTATTACCGCGGCGGCTGGCACCAGTCTTGCCCGGTCCTTATTCCTGAGACTTTTTGCATCTCATAAAAGCTTTTCCAATATGGAAAAGCACTCTGGCTCGCTCTGTCACACTTTCGTGTATTGCAGAATATCCTCAGCTGCTGCACCCCGTAGGGCTGGGAGTAGTGTCTCAGACTCCCTCTCAGGGCCACTTCGCTAAAAGCCCTTATGGATCATCAGCTTGGTGGGCCATTACCCCGCCAACAACCTAATCCACCGCAGTCTCATCCTAACACAAACTTTTAAAGAAAAAACATTCCAGTATTAATCTTCTATGGGCCTTTAGAGTCAGTTTCCCGACCTTATTGCCCGCGTTAGGGCAGATTAACTACGTGTTACTGAGCAGTTCGCCTACCTCTCCGAAGAAAAGTAAGACTTGCATGCCTAAGTCAAACCAAATAGCCGCAATCTCCAGCGGGATCAACTGGATTTATTATTAATTATTATAAATCCTCTTTATATGCTCTGTCTTAATAATGCTATCCAACACTATAAATAAGACTCAAGTTTTATTTTAACAATAAATAAAGAAGATAACAATAAAAAATACAATAGATTATGACAAGTTATCTATCTACACTCGTCCTCCAGAAAATAATTATCGCTTGAGATTACTCAACTCATTGCGTTTGCATACCTCATACCCTAATATAAAATTGCCGACACCCGTAGGTATCTTCAATCATAAGCATTAAGGCACTCATTAAAGTTAACATCTTAATGTTCATTTAAGGAAAAATGGGCTTTATAAAGCTTTCGAGGAATTCTTCCAAATTCATCTACTTAATTGTATAGTTGATGCATTCCAAAAATAAATCCTTCTTCTTATTCATCATTGACAATTTATAATAAAACATATTAATTAAGAAACCACCTAACTTCTCAATCTTAATCAGTTATTTACATAATACTTTTTATTTTATTTAAATATCAGATTATTAATTGCCTCAATAATTATTTAAAAATTAATTTTCATTTCAACACACCAATATTTAAGACATTTATTTAACTAACATTGCCAATTTTATATATTCTATCTGCATTCTCAATTTTTTATTTTGTCTATGGAGAATAAAATCCCAAATAAAACATTTTGCAACCAACTGCCTTTATCTCTCATCTCAAAAACACACCCAGTTTGTTTCCAAATATTTATTATCTAAAAATTATTTTGGAGGAACCAAATTTTCCCAGTCATCTATAAAATCTTCAATCCTTGGTTCTTCAATTTTAATATTTCTTTTCTCCGCATATAATTTTGTAAATAAATAAAAAACCATTCCAAGACTTTTTCCGCTTTTATTGTTTCCGATAACAAATTTGTCAATCCCAAAAGTATAGTTGTTGCTATCACAAACAGACATTACTTTTGTCTTGATTCTATTCGCATCACTCAAGGCATTTTTGTCAAGCCAAGGGTCACAAATCAAAACAAGTTCTCTTTCAAAAAAATCATCTAAATTTATATTAGTTAAAGTTCCTGCAGGATATTTTTTAGTAAATAGCTTCATCCCAAATGTATCTGCAAATTTCTTAGCCACTTTCCATCCAGACTCTCTCTTACAGATAACAACAATATCTTCAGGAGCAAATCCTGCAAGATAATCTATTCCTTCCCTCATCATTTTATCCAATAATCCAGTATTAAAAACGGCAAGTCCATCTGCACGCCTTTTATAAATATACTTTCTCATATGGGGTGTAATAACTCTGGTTCCTAAATGCATACTGCTTTTCAGATAATCTTCTATGGGGACTAAAGTGTTCTCCTCATCAGAAGGCATACCCGTAACTCTTTCTTTAATATCAATTTTTTCCGCGTCTTTGACTTTTCCTTCCAACGCCTTTGCCTTTTCTTTCAAAATTTCAAATGCAGATTTTTTAGAATTTGTTTTTTCTTCTTTTACAATATTAGTTTTCTTTTTAACTGCAATCTTTTTAGTCTTTTTCTTCCCATCAACAATCTTCTCAATTTTCTTAACTATCTTTTTCGCTGTGTCTTCTACTTTTTCTATTACTTCTTCAGCTTTCTCTTTAATTTCTTCCAAAGTGCTTTCTTTATTTTCAGCCATTGTAAATTTATAACAAGCGCAAGGGTTAATCAGAACGTCTTATTGCCACTGCGTTTCCGTACTTGCAAAATGTATATTTCTTGAGTTTAAGGGGTTTTTAAATTTACTGCTTAACCGAATTTATTCAAGACAAATCTAAATCTCAAAAGATATTAAAATTTTTCGAATAACTACATTATTTATCATTCGGACTATAATTTATCTTCTTGTTAATGCTTCTGCCTTATAATCTTTAGCAAACCAAACAAGAAAGGATAAAGAAATATCAATAAAGAACAACGCAATAGCTCAATTAAGATAACTCAAAAAGTAAGTATAAAGCATCGTCGTGGAATGTTATAGAAATAAATTAATTTAAGGATAACAAAACGCCTTTCTCATCGATAGAAATTATCTTATTTTTTAGAGTTATTAAAATATAGTCTAAGACATTTATAATTGAAGTGTATTTGTCTTAGACTATTAGCGGAAGAACAAAAAACTGTTCAAAATATTTTGTCTTCTGCTATATCTAAAAAACTCATTGAGCTGTCAATTTTCTCATCATCGATAAAAAATTAGCAAAAAATGCTTATTCTCTACGCTTTATAGATAACTCAAAAACACTCTAATTAGACGGCAAAGTTTAGTCCGTATTTGAACTAATCACCTAAAAATAAAATCAATTAAATTACAATTTATCACATAGAAAACTATTCATTAGATTCTTCATCTTCATCTGCAAGCTCTTCCGCATCAGGATTTTCAAAACCCATTTCTTCAGCAGATTCAGCAATTTCTTTTTCTTCCTCTTTTTCTTTTTCAATAATTTTTTTATCATCTACTTTATCTTCTCTGGGTGCTCTTAATTTTTCAACATTCATCTTAGGCATAGGTCTTTTAACAGAAATTGGCAAAACTCCTGAGTAAAATTCCTTATCTGCAATTTTCAATGCATCATACCTAATTGATTCAAGTTCTTCATCGCTGATTTCAAGCAATAATGGGGCATCCATAGAAATTTGCAATGCTCTCGCTCCTAAAATCCTCGCAATTTCATATCTCGTAAACTCTATTTCTTCTGCCATTTTATTTAATAAATTTCATAACCTTCTTTATAGTTTCATCATACTTTTCAGGAATAATTTCCATAATCTTCAAAATTTCTTCCTTATTAAAAGGAATCTCTTGTCCTTTCTGACACGAATGCAACATATGTTCTCCATTCCACATAGAAATCCCCCACGTAATCTTTGAGTCACATGCTTCTTCTTCTTCTCTTGTAGGGTTTAAAATCAAAGAGTTTCCTAATTTATAGAATGTAAATGAGATTGGAAATATGTTTTTTAATAATGGAAGTTTATCTTTAGTTCTGCTGGAATAATCAATTTTGTCTTCCTTTATTCCCGGAAAAACTGTGTCATAAAGTGCAGCAATTACAGCAATACTTGCGGCGTCAATTAAACTGCCGTCATCATTAATTGGATAAATATCTATTATAACTGTCCAAACTTTTTCTCCTTCTTCAATGCACAGCTTTTTGAGGTCAATCATTCCAGACTCTCTAATCATTCTGTCCATCAATCTTGGCAATTCAATTGCAGGAAATCTCGGAGGTCCAGACTCAAATCTCGGAGATGCTAACGGGAGTAAATCTGCAGAGACCATAAGATTTCCTTTATCTGGAGAGTCAGGATATGGAACGCCCAACTGCATCTTAACACCAACAATAACTTCAGTTTTTCCCATTCTAATTCTTGCACTTCCCTCCGCCTTATTAGAAACTCCATACTCAACTTCAAAATCCCTTAAATCCAACAATCCTCTTCCATCAAATCTTTTTCCTTCAGCAAACATTCTATTTAACATTTCTTTTGATAAATTAGACACCTTCATTGAACTCATTTATTCTCCTCCACATTTTTCAATGCATTCTTTTGAATTTCATATATTTTCTCACAAGCCTTATCAGCCATCTCAAGACTCTTTTTAATTAGATTAGGTTGAATTTTTCCATCCATTTGTATTAATGTATATTCATCAGTATTTGCAATTTTAGCAATTGGAAAATCTGTCGCACCCTCTCCTTCATCAAAATGTTCTTCATCATATGAAACATCAACAATTAAATCCTTGTCAATCTTTCCAATAGCAACACTCGTTACTAAATTCTTCATTGAAATTCCTGCATGTGCCAATGCCATAGACGCAGCATTAATTCCTGCAGTTCTGGTGCTTGCATCTGCCTGAATAATATAAATTTGAACATCTATAACAGTATTTTGAAATTCTTTAATATTTAGGGCAGGCAATAAAGCCCACTCAGTAACCTTTGAAATCTCTGTACTTCTTCTTGAAGGTCCTGGCTTTTTTCTATCATCAACACTAAAGCTTAACAAATCATAATTAACTCTTAAAATTCCAGTAGATGAATCTTGCATATGTTGTGGATGCAATTGTCTCGGCCCATAAACTGCAGCAATCGCAATTGTATTCCCAAAAGAAAACATTGCACTACCATCTGCATTCGGAATAATTCCAACCTTTGCAGTAATTTTCCTCATTTCATCCGCCTTTCTTCCGTCAGTTCTTTTGAATGCCATTAGTTATTATTAAACCATTCCTCCATTTTATCAGTAAGACCAGAAACATAAACTTTTTCTGCAATAAATTCTATTGCTCTTCTTGATTTAATCTCCGAATCAATATCATTCCCTTTAATCCAAACCCATCCATTCTGCCCAATTGTAATATTACATCCGGTATTTTCTTTAATTAAAGAAATCATACTCCCTTCTTTTCCAATAACTCTCGGCACTCTGCTTGGATTTATCCTAAAGACAAAACCGCCCTCAAGTTTTCCAAGTCCCTTTCCCTTCATCGCAAGGTCAACACTCTTTCCATTAACATTCCAGATTTTCGCAGAAACCATATCTCCAATATCTAAAAATTGATTCATTTCATGTTTATTAATAAATCTCGGAGTTTCAGCTAATGGCAAGAACGAAGAACCAGCAGTATCAATATCGACGAGCCACCCGCTATGTAGTATATCTATAACTCTTCCTAAAACCACATTGTTTCTTCTCGGAATATAGGCACCAGAAAGAGGAATAATTTTTACAACTCTCCCAACTATTTCAGACAAGCCATATCTTTCCGCGATAATCTCATTTCCTTCTCTGTAAGTTCCATCACCCGGAAGAAAATCCTCTCCTGAAGCAATAACTTCTCCGGGAACAACAATAACTCGCTTAGCTTTAACATCGTTAGAACTATATCCTTCTTCACTCACTTGGTTAATCTCTTCATTCATTTTAATTATAATCAATCACTAAAAGGATAATGATAATATTCCTTAGTGTATCTTTATTCAAAACTAGAAAATTTTAGGGTATTTAAACCTTCCGACACCCGTACATTGTTACCTTAAAGGTTGGTGAAATATCAAAATGATAAAACAAAACGATTTTAAATGGGAAAATCTTGAAGAAGATATGGCTCAAACTAAGTTTTACTTTTATGACTTACTTTTACAGAATAAGCCAGAAACTACTTTTGATTGGTCAGGGGAATTAGATAAGATTATGTTGGAAACAACAAATAAATCTCCAACTTATCAAAATCATTCAGATTATATTCTAAGTGTTCATATTATAAAGAAAGAGGAAGCACAAGGGGGGAAATTTTATTTCGGGTATTTTATTGTTGGAGAAGATGAAATAAATTATAGTCGGGAAAGAAAAGGAGAGTTTTTGGAATTGGGTTTTGAAGAAAACGAACATCTTTGTCATAATATTAAAGGAAAATTAAATTTTTTGATTTGGGTTAAAGATGACGGAAAACCCATTTTAATGTTTGAAAGACAATATTTCTCTTTGAATATTAAGGGTTTTGTGAATTATTTTAAGCAAAGATATTCAGATATAATTGAAGAATTAAGGTCAAGGAATATTATTGGTAAGGATTTGAAATCAACAATCCAAAGTTTAAAAGAAAATAAAGTAACTTTAGTCCGACTTTATTTTAAAAAATATGCCCCAGAAGATAGGATTAAACACTTTGGATATGTGGAAGAAGTTATCCCAAATTTATTACAGAAAGGAATTTATGCAGATATAAGTTTAAGATGGGAGAATCCCCCAAATACAGAAAGTTTTTTTAAAAAACTTTTTAGCACTGGAAGTTTTGAAGAGGCATTAAATGTAGATTTTGGAGAATTATTAAAGATTTTTACATTTGACACGGATAATGATACAATCCCTCAATTAAATCTTCTTGACAAAATTATTTTTTTTATGCTCCCAAGAGATAAAACTGAATATGATGATAATGATATGTTCATAACCTTAAAAGAAGGTTTTGAAGGTAAGAAAGATAAGTTGGTGTAAAAATGTTTGAAAAATATTCAAATAGTAGAGATTTTTTGTATTCCTTGATTTTTATAATTTTTATCTCTTTTTTTGGTTTTTTAGATTTTAATACTGATAAAATATCTTCATCGTTGTTACAATTATTTGGAGTATTCTTTGTTTTTATTTTAACAATTATTACTATAATGTTTATGTTTGATTATAAGAAAAGTCCAATTTTAAGAAAGTTAGATAATGACAATTTATTTAATCAAATTTTTAAGAG
>JAUYJY010000015.1 GCA_030699205.1 Candidatus Pacearchaeota archaeon | reverse complement strand
AACACTATTTGTCCAGAATTCTCTATCTGTACAATTCTGAAAACAATTGTGCTAATCAACAGAATTGTCCATATTTTGAACAGTTTTTTGTTCTTCCGCTAATAGTCTAAGACAAATACTGTTAAATTATAAATGTCTTAGGCTATAATAACTGGATTTACCGAGGATAATTTATGTTTTTTATTATTTTAATTTTTTAATGGATTTAAACTAAGCTTTTTTTGGTGTTAAAATGTATTAATCACCATTTTTAAAATTAAACTTTAATTTTAGATTCAATTTCCTTTGCTTTAAGTTTGTCTTCAATGCCTAATTTGTCTATGAGTTCTTTGTATCTGTTTCTTATTGTAACTTCGGTTATTCCCGCTACGTCTGCCACTTCTCTTTGTGTCTTTTTTTCGTCGTTCATTAATGCTGAAACGTAAAGGGCTGCGGCTGCAATTCCTGCAGGTCCTCTTCCAGAGGTTAATTCAGAAATGTCTGCTTTTTTTAGAATTTTTAGGGCTTCATTTTGTGCTTTTGGAGATAAGTGCAAGATTGAGGAAAATCTTGAAATATAATCCTTTGGCGACGAGGGTTTTACTTTAATTCCAAGTTTTCTGATTATGAACCTGTAAGTTCTTCCAATTTCTTTTCTTGCGACATCTGAGGCATTTGCAATTTCGTCTAATGTTCTTGGGATGTTATATGATCTGCAAGCGGCATAGATGCAGGCCGCGATGACTGATTCCATTGAGCGTCCACGAACTAAACCTCTTTGCAATACAAATTGATAAACTCTTGATGCTTCATCTCTGACTACTGAAGGCAAGGTCAAGAATGAGCTGACACGCCTTAGTTCCGCCATTGCTAAACGAAGGTTTCTTTCAATTGATGTTGAAACTCTTTCCTGCCATTTCTTTAAACGTAAGAATTTTCTTGTTTGTCCTGACTCGAGACGATAGATATCAGATATTTCTCCAACGTTAGTTGTAAGGCCTTGGTCAAATTTTTGTCTTGATATGGGTGCTCCGCCTCTTCCCTTTTTTTCCGATTTGTCAAATTGCCCTCCAGCATCCTGACCGGTGTCTACCATTTTTTCTTCAATAAGAAGTCCACAATCTCCGCAGATTATTTCACCTCTTTGGTCGTCGTGAGTAAGATTAATGCTTTGACATTCAGGGCAACGTTTTATATATGACATTTTGAGGGGTTATGAGTAAACTTTAAAAATGGAGTTTAGACAGGGGTTTATAAAGTTTTTGGTTTATAAACCTTTCGGTTTGAAAAATTTAGAAAACTTGGGAATTATTAATTTAATGGTGAGGCGGGTCCGCCGTGTTCTTCTACGCGATTTCCATCGTAGTATGTTCTTCCTGTTGCACCTCCGTTATAGGCCCTTAATGATTCATGGGGGTGTCCTTCGGGAGTTATATGTATAGGTCTTGTAGATTCTTTAAAAGTTGTTAGTTCAAGATTTGTTCCAACTTCAAACGGGTTTTGTGTAGTTGTTATTGCAGTTATTATTCCATCATAAACTGCTCTTCTTGTTCCATTGTCATCTTCCCCGAGGTTTGGGCATTGAGCTTGCAGTACTCTTGCTATACTTTCAGGGACAACAGGGGGTTGTGCTTCTAAAATAGTTTTCATAACTGTAGTATCTGTTGGGTTTGTTCCAACCTGTGAACTTATGTATAAAATTCTTTCTTTTGTTAACCCTGTATTTATACTCATTTTATGTTGCTGAACTTTATAGAATTTGAGGTTTAAAAACTTATTCGCGGATTAGAACTGCATTTACAAAACCTTCTCTTCCTGGTCGATTTGTAATTCTTGCTTTTCCTTTTGAGGTTTCTATAATTGCGCCTTTCATTAATCTGTTCTGCCTTGCAAGGAAATTGTTTTGCGGAGTTTCAATAACATTTTTTATTTCTGTTTTTTGTGCTTTTTTGTCAATTATTATGTTTGCGGTGTCTGCTCTTAGTAATCTTTGCTGTTTGTTTCCACCTTTTACTCTGATTGTTTTTTTTCTTAGTTCGCCGAGTACTGTTTTTGTTTCAATTCCCTTTCTTTCATAGAGTTTCTTTTTCCTACTTAGGTGGTATTTTCCTCCGGTTGTTTTTCTTCCTTGTTTCATGTTTAAAGATTAAGAAAATGCTTTATAAAGATTTCCTTTGTGTTGGTTGTAAAGTGAAAGGGAGTTAGATACTAAAGAATAATTAACTTTTTAAGATTAAGTCTTTAAGAAATAATATGGCTCACAGAATCGAAGTTGTACAGAAAATACCTGACACAAGAGCGCAGGTAAGGAAAAGAGAACTTGACGCCAATGGTTTTTCAGAGAAAGTTGATAATGTTGAGCTAGTTGATGTTTATACTTTTGAAGCTGATTTAGAGGAAGGGGATTTAGAAAGAGTTATCGATATGTTAGCTAATCCTGTTTTTCAGGAAGGGAGAATTAATGATTCTTTTCAACCAAAATTTGATTATGCTGTTGAAATCGGATTTCTTCCAGGAGTTACGGATAATGTTGGAAATACTGTCAGAGAAGGGGTTTCCGATTTATTAAAAAGAAAACTAAATGGACAGACCGCTTATAGTTCTCAGCTAATGTTTTTGTCAGGTAGTTTAACAAGAGAAGATGCTCAAATAATAGGAGAATCTTTAGCAAACCCATTGATACAAAGAATTCAGGTTAGAGGGTATGACGAGTTTGCTGCAAATGGTGGAATGGGGGTTAATGTTCCTAGAGTTAGAATTTCTGAAAAACCCGGAGCAGGTCTTGTTGATCTTCTTAATGTAAGTGAAGATGAACTTGTTGCTATTGGAAAACAAGGAATTGTAAATGCTGATGGAACAAGAAGAGGACCTTTAGCCTTGGATTTAACTTATATGAAAACAATCAGAGGTTATTTTGAAAGCCAAGGAAGAAATCCTACTGATATGGAACTGGAATCTATAGCTCAAACATGGAGCGAGCATTGCAAACATACAATTTTTGCTGATCCAATTGATGAATTTACTGAAGGCTTGTATAAACAATTTATCAAAAGAGCAACTAAGGTTGTTAGAACTACAAAGGGAGATAGAGATTTCTGTGTTTCTGTATTTAGTGATAATGCCGGAGCAATTGATTTTGATGAAAATCATTTAATAACAGATAAAGTTGAAACTCATAATTCTCCAAGTGCATTAGATCCATTTGGCGGAGCTATTACAGGAATTGTTGGAGTTAATAGAGATGCAATCGGTTTTGGTTTGGGCTCTAAGCCCGTTGTTAATAGATATGGATTTTGTTTTGCTGATCCTGAAGATGAAAGACCTTTGTATAAAGGAGCAAATAAAACTCAGAGAATGTTATCTCCGAGAAGAATTATGGATGGAGTTATTGCCGGTGTAAATTCTGGAGGAAATCAATCCGGAATTCCAAGTCCACAAGGATTTATTTATTTTGATGAAAGATTTAAAGGAAAACCATTAGTCTTTGTCGGAACTCTTGGATTAATTCCAAGAGAAAGTGCAGGAAGAGTTTCTCATGAGAAGGAAGCAAGACCTGGAGATTATGTTGTAATGGTTGGAGGGAGAGTTGGAAAAGACGGAATACATGGAGCGACATTTTCATCTGAAGCAATAGATTCAGGAAGTCCTGCTACCGCAGTTCAAATTGGAGATCCAATAACACAAAAGAAATTAAGTGATGCTATTCTAAAAGAGGCAAGAGATAGAGAATTGTATACGAGTATCACTGATAATGGTGCTGGAGGATTATCTTGTTCTGTTCCGGAAATGGCCAAAGAGTCTGGTGGATGTTATGTTGATTTGAATAAAGTCCCGTTAAAATATCCTGGCTTACAGCCTTGGGAAATTTGGGTTTCAGAATCTCAAGAGAGAATGACTTTATCTGTTCCTAAAGAGAAATGGAATGAATTATCAGGATTAATGCAGAGAAGAGGAGTTGAAGCAACGGTTATTGGAGAGTTTACAGATTCTGGAAAATGTGTTGTTGATTATGATGGAAGAAAAGTAATGGATGTTGAAATGAATTTCTTGCATGAAGGATTACCAAAAAGACCAATTAAAACAACCTTTACAAGACAAAGGCATGAAGAGCCGGATTTTTCTGAACTTGAAAACTTAACAGGAACAATGCATTCAATGTTAAGAAGAAAAAATATTGCAAGTTTTGAATTCATTTCACAACAATATGATCATGAAGTTCAGGGAGGATCTGTTCTTAAACCATTGCAGGGAAGGGGAAGAGTAAATGGAGATGCAACAATTGTTAGACCTGTTTTAGGATCAAATAAAGGAATTGTTATATCTCAAGGATTAAATCCAAGCTATAGTGATATAGATACTTACAATATGGCGGCGGCGGCAATAGATACCGCTATAAGAAATGCCGTTGCGGTTGGGGCTAATCTTGATAGAATCGCATTACTGGATAATTTTTGTTGGTGTAGCTCAACTGAACCCGAAAGATTAGGACAATTAAAAAGGGCTGTACAGGCATGTTATGATGCTGCTGTAGCTTATGGAACTCCATTTATTTCAGGAAAGGATAGTATGTTTAATGATTTTAAGGGGTTTGATGAAAACGGGAATCCTGTAAAAATATCTGTTCCTCCAACGTTACTTGTTTCTTCTATTGCTGTTATGGATGATGTTAGGAAAGCAGTTTCATTAGATGCAAAAATTCCTGGAGATTTTGTATATGTATTGGGAGAAAATTCTGAAGAGCTTGGAGGTTCTGAATACTTTGCGATGATGGGAGAACAATTGAGGGGACAAAGATTTATTGGAAATAATGTTCCGGATGTTAGACTTGCAGAAAACAGAATATTATATGAAAAATTCTTTCAGGCATTAGACCAGGAGTTAATTGCTTCTTCTCAAAGTATTCACAGAGGAGGTTTAGGAATAGCGTTAGCCAAGATTGCAATGGGTGGAAGGTTAGGAATGGAAGTTTCGCTTGGAGAATTAAGAGACGTTGAGATGAGGGATGATTTTGCATTATATTCAGAAAGCCAAGGAAGACTAGTTGTTACAGTTAATCCTGATTATGCTTCTGAATTTGAAAGTGTAGTGAAAGGGGGGAGTGTTGCAAGAATTGGAGTTATAAGGGCAGATGATAGATTTATTATTGATGGAAGAAGAGGCAAGGTGGTTGTAGAAACAAGCATCAATGATATGTTAAATTCATATAAATCAACATTCAGAAGTTATTAAATGATAAAACCAAACGTGCTAGTATTAACAGGATATGGAGTTAATTGTGACGAGGAAACAAAGTTTGCATTTGAGAGAGTAGGAGCAAAAGGAGAATTAGTTCATGTTAATGATTTAATTGATGGACATAGAAAATTATCCGATTATCAGATTTTAGTTTTTCCCGGAGGATTTTCATATGGAGATGATACTGGGGCAGGAAATGCTTTAGCAAATAGAATTAGGAACCATTTATGGGGGGAAGTTAGAAATTTTGTAGAGTCTGATAAACTTGCTATCGGAATTTGTAATGGATTTCAGGTAATGGTTAATCTCGGTTTACTTCCAGCCATAGATGGAAATTACGGAGCCAGACAAGTTGCTTTAGTTCATAATGATTCTGCAAGATATATTGATAGGTGGGTTGATTTAGAATTTGAAAATCATAGTGTCTGGACAAATGGATTAGGAAGAGCCAGTTTTCCAATAGCTCATGGAGAGGGAAAACTATATACTGCTCCTGAAGTTCTTAGAGTTATAAAAGAGAAGGGATTAGTTTCTGCAAGATATGTTAATGGAGACATTTGCCAAGCCGAATTACTTCCTGCAAATCCAAATGGTTCTTTAGAAGATATTGCTGCAATATCTGATGAGTCTGGAAGAATATTTGGCCTAATGCCTCATCCAGAAAGAGCAATTGAATTTACACAACACCCCCATTGGACTTTACTCAAGGAGCAGTATAGAAGATCTGGAAAGGAAGTTCCAAGTGAAGGTCAAGGAATACAAATTTTTAAGAACGGAGTAAATTATTTTAGTTAAAATGGCATTAAGAGAATTATATCATCCTGAAAGTGGAAGAATGAAAGTAGCAGGATTGATTTCTGGAAGCGGAAGTAATTTAAGAAAAATAATTGAACATGGAAGAGCCATTGAATCCAGCAAAGGTAGATCACCTTATCAAGTTGTAGTTATTTTTTCAGATAATCCTGCAAGTAATGCAGAAAAAATTGGAAACGAATATGGAATTCCTGTTGTTGTCAGAGATTTAGGTGCATTCTATAAAGAAAGAGGCAAGCCAAAAAAAGATTTAACAGTGAGAGCTGAATTTGATGAAGGAACTGTTGAAGCGTTAAAACCATTCAATGTTAATGTTGCTGCTTACGCCGGATATATGAGTATTGCAACTCCCGTTTTAATTGATGCTTTTTTAGGAGTTAATGTTCATCCTGCTGATTTATCTGTAATGGATGGAGATAAAAGAAAGTATATTGGAGATCATGCAGTAAGGGATGCTATTGTTGCAGGAGAGAAACAATTGAAAGCGACAACACACATTATAGAACAACAAGTTGATTGTGGAAGAATTTTAATGGTGTCTGCTCCTTTGGATGTTAATTTACCTGAAGGATTTGATTTGAATAATAAAGATCAGGTTAATTCTGTGTCAGATGTGCATCAAAATAGATTAAAAGAAGTAGGAGATTGGGTTATTTTTCCAAGAACTCTTGAATATCTTGCTGATGGAAGATATTCTCAGGATGAACAAGGCAAGTTGTATTTTGAAGATAAACCAATTTCACAAGGATTAATGTTGGAGGCTGTAGTTTAATGGGAAAACAAATAATTTATGTAGATTCAGACGTGAATATATAGCAGAAGACAAAATATTTTGAACAGTTTTTTGTTCTTCCGCTAATAGTCTAAGACAAATACCTTTCAATTATAAATGTCTTAGACTATAGAACAGGGAGATGATGTTTCTAAGATACTTTACAATGCAGAGCTGTGTTGAATGATTAAGGCTACACATTTAGAGGGATGGACTTTATAACAGCTTTATTCTTTTTTAAGATAGATAATATTTTACTTTTGTGTTTTTTTGGGGTTATAATCATCTGTTAAAATTATAGGAGTAAGGAATTAGCTGAAGCTATGTTGATTATTGGGAGTCATGCAACACAGCACTTTGTGTTTTTATATTAAAACTTGGCTTTGTGATTAAGCAGGCCATATGTTGAGAAAATAGTAAAAGTGGATTGTAGGGGGGAGAAAGAAAATTTATATAATAAATAAATTGGATTAAGGATTTAGGCGAAGAGATGAGGAGTTATGAAATTCTGGTTAACATAATCTTTAAATACTCTATTTATACAATTGTGATATGGCTAACGGAATTGAGAGACCTCTTGATCTTTTAAACGAGTCAAAAGGAAAAGAAGTTATGGTTCAGTTAAAGAATGATAAACAATTTTCCGGAATTTTGAAGGCATTTGACATCCATATAAATATAGTGTTGGATGCCGCTAAAGAAATGCATGACGGCGAAGTGAAGAAGAATTTGGGTCCAACCTTTCTAAGAGGCGATACAATTATTTTTATTTCTCCTGCTTAAAGAGTTATATTTTTAGTTTATCAAAGTCTTTTACTGCAATTGTATTCTTGAATATCTTTTTTGCTTCGAGAAGAAGAGCTTCTGGGTGTATTTCGTGTTTTTGAGATATATGTGTTAAGACTAATTGTTTTACTTTTGCTTTTTTTGCGATTTCTGCTGCTTGTTTTGTTGTTAGATGATATGACTCTTTTGCTCTTGCTTCTTCATCTTCTGCAAAACTAGATTCACAAATTAGCAAATCCGCAGATTGAGATATTTTAATTGTATTCGGATTTACTGCTGTATCCAGAATAATTGTTATCTTTTTTCCTTTTTCTGTGTATATAACTGAAGAAGCTTTAATTTTTTTCTTGGTTTTTGGATGGATAATGTCCTTTCCTTCCTGAAGTTTTTTTAATATCGGAGAGTTTGGGAGATTTAGTTTTTTTAATTTTTCTTTATCTAATCTTGTTTTGTCTTTTATTATTATTGAGTAGGCGAATGTTGTTGTGTTGTGGTGTTTCATCGGAAGGGCTTCTATCAGCAATTCAGGGGATTCAAAAACTTTTTTAGTGATTTCGTTTACTTCGTATTTTATTTTGAATTTATTATAAATATATTGCAGGGAAGAAAGTTTTTTTGCAGTTCCTTCTGGTCCATAGATTTGGAGAGTTTTTGAATAGTTATTCAACCCCATGCTGTAAATTAATCCAGGAATTCCTAATGCGTGGTCTGCGTGCCAATGTGTTATTAATAGTCTTGTAAGTTTACAAGGGTTTTCTTTTGCAATCTTGAATTGTCTTTGAATTCCTTCTCCACAATCTACCAAGATATTTTCTTTTGGGGTTTTTACTAATATTCCGGTGTGGTTATGTTTTGCTGTTGGAATGGCGGAACCAGTTCCAAGAAAGATTATCTCAAAATCCATTATTCTATGTGGGGATTTTTGTTTAAATACTCTTGGGAGATAGTTTTAAAAAGAATTTTTTGTCTAATTATTTGTGGCCTCGTAGCTCAGCCTGGATAGAGCATCAGACTTCTAATCTGAGGGTCGCAGGTTCGAATCCTGTCGGGGCCGTTCGCAAAGTCAAATCAGAGAGACTCACGTGCGGATTGTGTAAACATGAAGTTTACTGGATCCTCGCGTTCGAAAGGCAAAATCAGAGAAACTCACGCGCGGATGGCGAAGTGGTTAACGCGCTCGGCTGCAACCCGGGTATTCCGCCGGTTCGAATCCGGCTCCGCGCTTTACATTTATATTGGATTATGATCTCTTGTTCAAATTAATAAAATATTTTTAGCTGGAAAAAGAAAAATAAGTTTTGGAATGATGGCAGAACTGATTAAAGGATTCTTTGTGGTTCTCTTCCTTCTTCGCAATAAAATGGAATGTTCCATTTATCTATACTTATCTCTTCTAATTTTGCATGGACTGGAATTATCTCATACCCCATTCTAATCCTACTGTCTTGGGGGACTCCATATGCTCTTTTTTTCTCTTTCACTATTTCATCTGCAATATTGGGGTTCGTTTCTATTAATTTTTCTAAATTGCTAAATGTTTTATTCCAGTCTTCTAAGGCAGCTGCTCTTTCTTCTTCTGCTTTTTCAAGAGTACCATATAGTCCAATACGTTCTATGCCTGCTACTTTTGTTTCTCCTTCAGGAGTTTGTACTCCTATTATTTCTGTTAGGAGATACAGCCAAGTACTTCCAGATTGTGTTACATAAACCATTAATATTTGGTTTATTTTTGGTTTATAAAGCTATGTAGTGCCTAATTGATAGGCAATGAATTTGTAGTTCCTAAGATAGTTTGTTTGGTTTTGTGGTGGGTAAGAAGATTTAAATAGTTTAGTGTAGTGGGTAATGTATGAAAGCATGGAGTTTGAAACAGCCGTGGGCGGAACTTGTTGTTTCGGGGAAAAAGAAGATTGAGATTAGAAAATGGAATACTTATTTTAGGGGGGAATTTTTTATTCATGCTTCTAAAATTCCGGATAAGGATGCGATGAAGAAATTTGGTTTTAATGATTTATCACATGGAGGGATTATTGGGAGGGCAAGGCTCGTTGATGTTAAAAAGTATGAAAATGACGAAGATTTTAGAAGAGATGGAAATTTGCATTTAGCCACGTCTGAATTTGGGAGTTATGGGTTTATATTAGGTAATGTTAGAAGAGTCAGAGAAATAAAATGCAATGGTGCTTTGAATTTTTGGGATTTTGAAGATAAAAAAGGTGAGATTAATGTTTGTAGTTAAAAAGAAAATTGGGAATAATGAATATTATTATTTGAGAAAATCTATCAGAGAGGATGGGAAAGTGAAAGCAAAAACAATTGCTTATTTGGGAAAGACATTGAAGGATGCGGAGAGAAAGAAGAAGGAAATAATTAAAAAGATGTCTGTAAAAACAAACACTATGGTTGTTAATTCTGTTGAGCGGGATGAAAAAATTGAAGAGTTAAATGGAAAAGAGACTAAAATTACAATTGAAGAACTTGCGAGTTTTTGCAAGAGGAAAGGATTTGTTTATCCTTCGGGAGATATTTATGGAGGATTTGCAGGCTTCTGGGATTTTGGGCATTTAGGAGTTGAGTTAAAGAACAATATAAAGAAAGATTGGTGGAATTATCATGTTTATGGAAGGGATGATGTTGTTGGGATTGATGGCTCTATAATCACGAATCCAAGAGTTTGGGAAGCATCGGGACATATTGAGGGTTTTTCAGATGTTTTTGTTGTGTGCAAAAAATGCAAGAAGGCTGGAAAGATAGACGGGAATGAAATTGAGAAAGCAGAAAAAGGAGAAATAAGATGCGATTTTTGTGGCGGGGAATACGATGTTAAAAGTGCAAAGGAATTTAAATTAATGTTTAAAACAGATGTTGGGACAAAAGATGCAGGTTACTTGAGGCCTGAAACCGCACAGCTGATTTTTACTAATTTTAAAGCAGTTCATGAGAATGCAAGGATGCAATTGCCTTTTGGAATTGCACAAATCGGGAAAGCATTTAGAAATGAGATTGCTCCGAGGGATTTTTTATTTAGAATGAGGGAATTTGAGCAAATGGAAATTGAATATTTTGCAGACCCTTCTGAAAAATGCAAATATTTAATCGGGGATAGCGAAATTTTAGTGTTAAGCGATGAGATGCAAGAGGGGAATATTGAAGCGGAAAATATGAAATTTAAGGATGCGTTTAAGAAAGGAATAATTAAAACAGATTGGCATGCTTATTGGCTTGAACAGGAATTTTTATGGTTTGTGGGGCTTGGAGCTAATAGAAATAAATTTAGAATAAGACAGCATGAAAAGGACGAGAAATCTCATTATGCCGTTGATACATGGGATTTGGAGTATAACTTTCCTTTTGGATGGAAAGAATTGCAGGGAATGGCGAATAGGGGAGATTTTGATTTAAAGCAACATGAAAAATTTTCAGGAAAGAGTATGGAAATAACAAAAACAGATGGAATGAAGATTATCCCGAGTGTTATCTGCGAGCCATCACAAGGACTTGAAAGGGCGATGCTTGTTTTTTTGTTTAATGCATACACATATGATAAGGAAAGGGATAATATTATTTTAAAATTGTCTGGGAAGTTGGCACCGGTAAAATGTGCTATTTTTCCAATTGTTAAAAAACCCGAATTTGAAGAACTTGCCTTGAAGATTTATGGAGATTTAAAAAAAGAGTTTAATGTTGTATATGATAAATCGGGAAGTGTTGGAAGGCGTTATGCAAGGCAAGATGAAATAGGGACACCTTATTGCATTGTAATTGATGGAGATTCTTTGAAAAAGAAAGATGCAACTATAAGGGATAGAGATACGGGAAAGCAAGTTAGGATTAAGATCAAGGATTTAAAGAATGCAATTTCTGCAGGTCTTGATGGGGAAAATATTTTTGAATTTGGGAAGATTGTTGATACCCGGAAAGAAAAATCAAAATGAAAAGAGAAATACAATTAGGAAATCGGATTTTGTTTTTAGAATGTTTAGAGGTTAAATCGGGTAAGATTTATGATAAATTTCTTGATTTTCTGTTAGAGCATAAAGAAGAGTTTGATGATATAATGGATAAATATGATATTCCTCAAAATGTTGTTTTAAATTTTAAGAATGGGGGCGGAGATTTAGCAGGAATGTATCATGTGCAGGG
Source organism: Candidatus Pacearchaeota archaeon (assembly GCA_030699205.1). Taxonomy (GTDB): domain Archaea; phylum Nanobdellota; class Nanobdellia; order Pacearchaeales; family GW2011-AR1; genus SICU01. The sequence continues at coordinate 4,163 of JAUYJY010000015.1, read as the reverse complement.
AGAGAGAGTCAGAAGACATGTTATTGTTATTGACATTTATGCAGTCCAATCTTCGGAAGGGGATTTAGAAGAACTAATAGATACTTTTGTTCATGAAATAATACACCATAAAATTAACGATGACTCTAAAACGGATAAAATTACTGAGGAAATTGTCGGAAGATTATTTAAGAAGGTTTATAAGTCCGTTTGATTTTACTTTTTTATGATGGGATTTGGAGAGTTTTTGTTTTGGCCGTTTATGGCTGCATTTGCAGGTGCATGGATTTTAATCGGGATTTTGTTTTTGATATTCTGGATTTGGATGATTGTTGATTGTTCCAAAAGAAATTTTAAAAATACGGCTGAAAAAATTATTTGGTTGTTAGTTATTATTTTTGCACATTGGGTGGGGAGTATAGTTTATTTTATTGTTATAAGGATGTATAATCCTAAGGGTTTAATGAAGAAATAGAGAGAAATACTTATAAGGGTTCTTTGTTTGTTTAGTTGAGAGGTTGATTTATTGAGGTAGATGGGAAATAAGATTTGGGAAATCTTAACAAAGATGAGGATTTTATTAAATTAAAATGGGAAGGACAATCGGTTTAATTTCGCTTAAGGGGGGAGTTGGGAAAACTACTTTAAGTGCTGCGCTTGCAGTTAGTCTTGCAAATAATTTTGGAAAGAAAGTTTTGTTGATTGATGCGAATTATTCTGCTCCCAATTTAGGGATTCATATGGATATTATTTCTCCTAGTCGGACAATACATGATGTTTTAGATGGGGATAAAATATCTTCTGCAATCCATTATAGGTATGGCGTTGATGTTATCCCCGGAAATTTTCTGTATAGGAAAGCAGTTAATCCTTTAAAATTAAGGAATCGGCTGGCATATTTTAAAAGGAATTATGATTTTGTAATTTTGGATGCTTCTCCTAGCTTGAATAATGAAGTTTTGTCTACTATTCTTGCTTCCGATAATTTGTTTATTATTTCCACGCCGGATTATCCAACATTAAGTTGTTCAATGAAAGCAGCTAAACTTGCTAGGGAAAGAAACAATCCTATTGAGGGCATAATCCTGAATAAAGTTAAAGGAAAGTATGACGTTGGTCTTGAGGAAATTCAGGAATCTACGGGAATTCCCGTCGTCGCAAAAATAAAGAATGATAAAATTGTTAATCTCGCGCTTCATGAAAGGGTTCCTGCACCTTTGTTTTCTAAAGGAAGTGCTTTTTCTAAAGAGGTAATGAGATTTGCGGGAGCTTTGGTTGGGGAGAAAGAAAAAAGAGGATTGTTTTTGAAGATTAGAGGGAAAGATAATAAGAAAGAAAGAGTGAACAGGGCTGTTTTAAGGGAAAGTTTTTATGAGGGCATGTTTGGGAAAAATGGAAGATAAAATTGATTTATCTATAGGGGCTTGTATTGTTAAAGAAGGGAAGGTTTTATTGTTACATCATCGAAAATTAGATATGTGGCTTTTTCCAGGAGGGCATGTTGAACAAAATGAAACTCTTGATGCTGCCGTTGTAAGGGAAGTTAGGGAAGAAACTGGTTTAGATTTTAAGTTTTTACAAGTTAGTAATATTGAGAAATCCGAGGAGGAGATAGAGAAATTGGCGATTCCCTTTCATACTAATTTGCATAGTGTTGGAGATCATTATCATTATGGTGCTTATTATTTAGGGACTTGTGATAGTTTTGACTTTGTTCAGAATAATGAAAGCAATGAAGTGAGGTGGGTGAGCAAGGAAGAACTAGATAATTTTGAGCTGTTGGACCATGTCAGGAAAATGGCATTATATGCTTTGGAGATTGATGAAGGAAGAAATGGAAAATAAAAATTGTTATGATTTTATAATGACTATTGAGGAAAGATTTAAAAAGGTTTGATTTTGTTGAATAGCATGGCTGAAGATGTAAGTTTGGCTGGATTGACACCAATTAGAAAGGGAATGAGAATTGTAGAAGTTCCATTTATTCCTATGGGGGTGCTTGCGCAGGGTCTTAGGGAAAAGTATGAGGTATATGTTAATAGGGAGTTTGGGGGGAATGCGCAGTTACTAGGGTCTATTAGATATGACAAGGAGTTAGAAACTTTAACACATTCTAATTTTTTTGGATTAAATGTTTTGGGACAGGTTGTAAGGGCTGAAAATCCCAATTTTGATGTTACCTCAAGAGCGGACTTGCTTGAGAAGGATGTTGTAAGTTTAATTTCTGGAACTTATGTTGATACAGGAAATGCTATTGTTTTGAAAGGTGATGGAAGATTTTATAGTAATGGGGATGAAGAAGTTTTTAAGCAATTAGCAGGGCATGTTGATGATTTGGAAACTCCTGTTTTGTTGGAGGGATTGGATGTTGTAGGAGGAAGGGAAGGAACAGGGTACAAATTAAGGGTTGTCCCTAATAGTGATTTTAGATATACTCATGACGAGAATGAATTTGGTATCAAAGGGGGATGGGGTGAGTCTCTTTTCGCTATTTCCGGCCTGTATCGTTATAAGCATGAGCTGGTCGCGGGTAGGCTTGTGGTTGCAGATAGGAATGGTCGGGTGGTTCTTGTTTCTCGCGGAGTAGGCATGCAAAATTTAGAGGGTTCTTTAAGTATTGGCGAAGAGAACGAACTTTTAAGAGGTTTAGCAATGGCAATGAAAGGGGTTAAGACTACTGAAAAAAGTTTACAGATTATTTCTGAAGGATTGAAAAAGGGAAAGAAATAAATATTCTGAGTTTTTTTGTTCTGGATGATAGATAAAAATTGTGTTTTTTGCAAGATAGCTGTCGGGAAAGTTAAGGGGAAGATTGTTAAAGAGACGGATAATTTTTTTGTTATTAGGGATATAAAACCTGTTTCTGAAGGACATTCACTAGTGATTCCTAAAAAGCATTTTGTTACTTTATTAGATATTCCGTATAATCTTGGGAGTGAGATGCTTAAATTATTAGAAGAGGTTTCCGGAGAATTAATTGATAAGAAGTTAGGGGATGGTTTTAATTTGGTGATGAATAATCTTGAAGTTGCAGGACAGATTGTTATGCATGCACATTTCCATGTTATTCCGAGGAAAGAAGGGGATGGTGTTAGATTTCTTCAGAAAGTTTCAGGAAATTCAGGAAAAAAATAAATGGCGCCGGGGAGAATTGATACAACTTCTTTTAGAAAAAGAAGTTCTATGAGTCAAGAAAACTATTTTAGGAATTTTCAAAGAAAATTCTTTTCTGCGTATGCCCAATTTTCCAATGGCGCCGGGGAGAATTGAACTCCCGACCTCGGCCTCTCTCAAATCCAGAGATTTACTGGCAAATCAAATTTCTTGCGAAATTGTCTTTCATGAGAGCCGCGCTCTAACCAACTGAGCTACGGCGCCAAAGTAATGAAATAGGAAGCATTTTTAAGTTTGTTTGTTTTATGTTTTTTATGGCTTTCGGGGATTTAATTCTTGAGGTTGGAAGTATAGGTAATTGGATTCAGGCAGTAGGACTTGTAGTGATTATATGGATAATTGTTCAGGGAATAGTTTTATTTTATAATCGGAGAAAGTGGAAGTTGCTAAAGCGGTTTGAAAAAGATTTGAGGAGAATTGAAAAGAAAATTGACGGGCTTGATAAAAATAGAAGAAAATGACTTTTTAATTTTAGATTATTCTTTTGGCTGTGCTTTTTCAAGCCTTGAGATATACCCTGCTATTTTATTTCTTACTCTTTTAGAGGGCATTAGATTTTTCAACATTTTTTTATTATAGTTGAAATCTGTGCTGAAATTTATGTCTTGCTTTCTCAACTCGTGAGTTGCTCTTTTAATCATTGCTGTTTTTATTCTTCCCATATAATATCTTTGAAATATCCATATTTAAAGATTTGTAATTGCTGTTTGCTTGTATATGCGAGAGATGTATGCCTGTTGTTTCTACATTTATTGTTCCTTAATACTCCAAGGTCTTTCCTTGGAGATAAGAACTCTGAAATAAAACTATACAAATAAAAGTTATCGCCATACGACGTTTAATATCATAACTTGACTTGGTTCTACGTTTATAGCAGAAGACAAAATATAGATAATTCTGATAATTGGAACACTATTTGTCCAGAATTCTCTATCTGTACAATTCTGAAAACAATTGTGCTAATCAACAGAATTGTCCATATTTTGAACAGTTTTTTGTTCTTCCGCTAA
>JAUYJY010000007.1 GCA_030699205.1 Candidatus Pacearchaeota archaeon | reverse complement strand
CTAAGACATTTATAATTTAACAGTATTTGTCTTAGACTATTAGCGGAAGAACAAAAAACTGTTCAAAATATGGACAATTCTGTTGATTAGCACAATTGTTTTCAGAATTGTACAGATAGAGAATTCTGGACAAATAGTGTTCCAATTATCGGAATTATCTATATTTTGTCTTCTGCTATATATTCAGTATAAATGAAAAATTTGGTTCGTTAACTGCCTAATCGCCTTAAAAATTAAATTCTAACATTATCACTAACCCATTCAGCAATCTTTTCAAGAAATCTTGAAATTTTATTTTCTGAAAAAAACTTTTTAATAATTGTTGCCAAAATTATCAAAATTACAGTTATACCCATAATACTTCCAATCAAAATATCAAACTCATATTTAACCATGCAAGTTAGAATTTAATCCCATTTATAATTTTTTTCTTTCAAAATTTTCTTCACAATTTATTCCAGAACAAAACAAAGTTTTAAAACCCAAAATAATCTCTCAAATATGTGCGGGGATGCCGGAGTGGTCAAACGGGCTGGATTTAGGAGACATTGTGTAAAACAAAATCTAAGAACTCCAGTGTGCTTAGTGCCTACCTAGGTTCGAATCCTAGTCCCCGCATTTCCCCACACTAAATATTTATTTTACGTCCACATAGAAAAGTTTATAAATAATGTGGACGTACAATTCTTATGGTGTATACAGAAGTCAAGACAAGAAATGAAAAAAAGTATTATTATAGGGTTATTTCTATAAGAAAGGGAAAAAAAGTTTCAAAAAAAAGGAGATACCTTGGAGTAAATTTAACTAAAAACAAAATTTATGAAAAAGAAAGAAAAGCAGACCAAGAGTTATTAGAGCATAAATCTAAGAAAATAAATAATAACTTAAAAGAAATTAAATCTAAAATAATCCCACTATTAAAGAAGAATAAAGTTAAAAGAGCTGGTATTTTTGGAAGTTATGTTAGGGGAGAACAAAAAAAGACAAGTGATATCGATATTTTGATTGAACCACCAAAGGGTATGGGGCTTGGTTTTATCGCCCTTGAAAGAGATCTTTCAGAAAGATTAGGAAAAAAAGTAGATCTTTTAACTTATAATGGAATTTATCACAGATTAAAAAAAAGAATATTATCTGAAGAGGTGAGAATAATATGAAAAAAGATTCACTAATTTTTATTAATCATATTCTCGAAAGCATTAATCTCATAGATTGTTTTTCCAAAGGTTTAACAAAAGAAAAACTATCAAACAACAAACTTAAACAAAGTGCTATAATCAGGCAGATAGAAATAATTGGAGAAGCCACTAAGAATTTACCAAAAGAATTTATTGAGAAATACAAAGAAGTTCCGTGGAAAGATATTATCGGAATGAGAGACAAAATAGTACACCAATATTTTGATATAGATATTAACATTATATGGAATGTTTTAGAAATAAATCTTCCAGACTTAAAAAAGAAAATAAAAATTATATTAAAAGAAAATAGAGAATGACCCTCTAACCAAAACACATTTGTTCTTGGTATAGTCTCTGAATTATAGAATCTTTAGATTCCATTCTTAAACTATTTTGTGCGAGAGCAAATAAGCACGAAGTGCCCATAATAGTTTTTGAACTCCTTCAACTTGTGAAAGTTGGGGGCACAGAGAACTTTGTTCTCAAGTGCATAGAAACTTTTTTACTTCAAAATATACTCCAAAATCTAAACACTTCCTTTAAAAATATATCACACCCCCTAAGGAATTTTCAATATAAACAACCGAAATTAATTTGGATTCTCACATTCATCAACCCTACTTAAAAGGGCACGAATAATTTCTTCAACCTTAAGCACTTCAGAAGGATAGTTTTGTAATGCATCCTCATAATGACTTAATTCTAAACTAAACGCCCGAGCTTTTTCAATTCCTTCTTGCCCACAATTAATTAAAAGAACACCAATACTATCGGCTTCATCAAGTAAATATTCTCGTTGTAAATCAAGAATATTCTGCGGAACTTCTATCATCCCATTAACCAAATCCGTATATTTCTTTCCATTTAAATAAATCAAAATCTCATGAATTACTTCAGTAATCTGCTTCTGATTTTCCAAGTTTTCCAAGACCGCAAGATTAGAAATTGAAATAGTAATCTTCCCATCTACAACCCTCCCAATCTCTCGATGTCCAATAAGCTTATCATTTGGAATTAAAGTTGCAGGATCATCAAATGCTAAAATATTCTCTACAAAAAGAATCTCACTATTCCGAAAATAAATTTTTTCGCCAATTTCTGCAGTTTCTATCTTTAAAAAATCTTTTGTACCTGTAGTTTCAAAATCTGAATAATGTCTTATCTTAAAAAATATTCCTGTTACGCCACTACCCTCCCCAGAACAATCACTGACTTCAATACCATTCTGTAAATCACTAATAGATCTACCTCTTATATCTTCAAGAACTTGGGCAACTTCAGAACCCTCACCAATATCAAATATAGGAACAATTTTATCATTGATTATAGCTCCAACCCTCTTATCCCTTAGAAATCTATTTTCAAAAATAGAATCATCAAGAACATATAACTCTGTAGGGTTTCCATCCTTAATAATCTCAATTCTCCTGCCTTCACTATATTCCCACTCTAATCTAAAAACAACAGATTTACAAGCTTCTTCCAGGCTAACAACCTTACCCGCAACCGCCCCACTACCACCAGAACCAGCACCAACACTACTCTCACTGCCCTTCATCACCTCAAAAAACTTTTCATTAGCATACCCATACAAGAAATACAACTCCGCCTTCTGATAATTCCAAAATGATTTATCCAAAGTTTCCTTAATTTTAACAACAATCTCATTAAATTTACTAACATTATTAACCCCATCAATACTCCCACGAATATCCTTAATCTCCAAATTTATCTTTGCATCATCCTCAACACCAGTTTCCTTCAAATAATTTCTCTGCAAACTCTCCAATTCAGAAAGTGTAGTTTTAGTCAAATCAACATTATTATATGTAATCGCATTCGTCGCACTTTCTTTATCCAACCAGCATCCAATTCTTTCATTCCCGCAATTTCCTACATTCACATACCGACTTGCATCAGTTCCAATTCCTGGATTTGCGGTTGCACAAACCCTTACAATCCCTCGCCTATATATCTCTGGATTTATTGCCTCCTGCACTGCCTCTTGTAAATTAGGATTTAACAAAGCCGCAGGATTCACACTTCCAGAAATACATTCACTCTCGCTTGAAATACCCGTCTGCAAAAGCTCATCTTTCACAATAACATCTTTCACATAATTAATTGCAAAACTAGAAGAGACCTGTTTAAACCCGCACTCTTCTTTATCATTTATTCTTACACATAGTTGTTTATATCCCTTAGGTGCCGTGAAATCCCTAGTCTCCGTAGCAAACTCTCCCCTCGGAGCAAAACCATTTGCAACAACAACTCTATCTGTTGAATGATACTGCACATTTTCAGGAGGGTCTTTCAAATAAACACTAAACGAAACCCCTCTGTCATTCCCTGAATAAATATGATAAAATACTTTATACTGCGAAGTTGCAGGCACAGTTGCATCTGTAAATGGAATTTCGGAATACCACGCATGAAATTGAGAAGGTGAATCTGGCTCTATTAAAGTTTCAAACGCATTCGGTCCTTTGGCAGAAACAAAAGCCCTGCAAATATCCGTCCCTGCTTCATCAAAACTTCTTGCCCTGAACGCCTCAATAGAATTAACGGCATAACTTTGAGTAAAATAATCTATTGAATCTTCGGCATTCTGCCACGAACTTGCAACAGTCAAATACTCCCCACCGCCTCTTGAACTTCCTTCTCCCGACAGCCCTTCAATTACCTTCGGCAAAGCAAACTTCGCAAGAGGTGCCGCCTGTCTCCAGAAGAACTCACACGTATAGACACTTGTAATTTGGTCGCAAATCCCGACATAACTTCCCGATTCAATATTCTCCTCAAGACATGCCTTATGCGATTTTAATATTGAAAGATACCCGTCAATCCCTGCTTTAATTCCAGTCAAACAAACAGGCACATAAATATTTTCTTTAAAGTTTGGCAGACATAACAACACAGAACCAACAATTCCTGATTGAATTACGTCATCAACTGGATAGGCTCCTCCAAAATCACATCTTGAACTCGGACATATTACAGGGTCACAAACATTAAACAACAAATTACAATCTCCAGGACTCATATAATCCTGACACTGCGTCCCAGGAATAATCGCCATTGAATTTCCAACCTGCATTGTCTGTCCTAAAATTCTCACCTGCTTTACTCCCGCCTTATACTGCTCTGCCGCCTCTTGCAATGCCTTAACCGCCTGCCCAACAAGTGTCTTCGTCTCAGACTCACTCAATGCGGGAAAATTACTAAACGACTGCCCCGTATAAAAATTAAACTGAACACATTGGTCATCCCCAAAATTAGATGAAGCAAATCCAATTTTCAAATCCTGCATAACATTACAAACCCAGAAACTCGCAGGTCTCCCATTAGATTCATACGACGCCGTATTCCCAAGCAAAGGAAGTGTCTGTTTAGTAGCCACATAAAACCCATTATTCAAATCAAACGGAACAACAGCAGGCATCCCCTTATATGGCTCCCTCTCAAAATACCTAACCTTCGCCTCCCCAGGTGCAAATGTATTAGAATAACTATTTGATGTAACTAAATTGTATGTTCTCGGGATATTACCTAATTCTTCTTCCTGCGAACCACTCAATCCACTACCATTAGAAATATCTGTAACCTCAACAACCTTATTATTAACAACATAAACCCCATCCACATTCTTCCCGCCTTCATCCAACACAACAATATACTCCCTCTTTCCCTGAACTAATTGCACTTTTGTATTATCATTAACCTTCCCATTTAAACTACTAAGATCATACCCTTTCCCTCTATAACTCGCAACCGTCCCCCCAAAATAATTTCCTACGTTCCTATTCCCAATAATAAATGCCGACACCCCCGAACTCTTAGCCCTTTCTGCAAAATCCAATGACTCTTTAATTGAAACGGCCATCGTATTCAATTCCGCTTCTGCCTTCTCCTTTCCAACTTTAGTACTCCCGCCATCTCCAACACCATTAATAATTAATGAATTAGTATAAATATCCCTTAATTGAGAATACGTCAAAGATTTAGCATCTACACCCTCCAATAACTTACCCAAATTATTAACCCCCACCCGATTATTATCTAACTTAACATCCCCAAATTCTCTATTTATTTCATCCAACAACTCCTTCTTCGCCTTCTCATCATCAAAATTATCCCCTCCAAAAATCCCTCCTTCAGAAATTGTTGCCCTATCTTCAATCCCTTCTAACAAAACATTCGTTTCTTTTATCGCCTTCGCTCTCGCATTAACATCCCTCTTTATTTCATCTGCATTTGCATTATAACAAGCACCTAAAGAACTATATTGTCCCCCGTTCGTAGAAAGCATCTGTTCACACTTCTTAGTCCATCCATCATCTCCCCTCATTACTTGCTGCCTTGCCAAAGCTTCTCCTGAAAGCCCTGTAAAGAAATTCTTTACAGTTAAAACACCAGCCGTTGCAAAACAAGCACCTTTCAATCCCGTAACAACATTCCCCAATGTATTAGATATAGATTCCCATTCCTTTATTGACTCATCTAAATTGCTTATCTTCTTCTTCGCTTTTTCGGGAGTTAATTCAATAGCCCTCTTCTCAATCCCAACCCCCACGCTAAAATTAGTAAGCCCCCCCGTTCTTGTAACCGGATTTATCCTCAACTTAACATATTCTTCAAAATTAACATCATTAACCTTTAATATACCATCTCCGCAAGCAATCTCTCCAGCTTCTCCCAACCTCAAAGTTCTTTTTTTATTCTTTTCTTCCTTGTTCTGTGCTTCATTAAAGCAGGAAACTTCAACATCAACTTCATCCTCACTCTTCACATTAATTAAAGTAACTTTCCTGCCTCCAAATTCTTTCGTTCCTCCAGTAAAAATTTCTTCTGTTTGAGCACCCCAAACAATTTTAGCACTTGATTTCTTTTCAGGTTTTTTCACATCCAATAATTTAATTACCTTAAACTCATTATCAATATTCACAACCGTTCCCGCAAGACTTGAATCTCTATAATACAAATCATTCAATCTCTGATTAAAATACCCAGCCCTATTCCCATTTGGATATAATCTCAAATATTCTTCAATCAATCTCGCGACACTGGCGTCTTTTCCCGCACTTAAAGCCAAATTAATCGCCCTCTCCAATGCTTCCTCGCCGATGGTCTTTTGAACACCCTCATTTTTTTTCTCATTCCCATAAGAATCCGCAGTAAAACTATAATTCCCTATGGAACTATAAAAATAAACATCACTTGTAGGATATGCCTTGTCCATAACAAATTCCTCCCCCGAAGCAGGCCTAAAACTATCTAAAACTATTCCAGCCCTTTTACCATCTCCCTTAACTTCCTCCAAATCATATCTTCCATTTTCGTTCACTGCTGTAATTTCCCAAAGTCCTAAATCATCCCTACCCTCAAAATAATTAATCTCCGTTCCAACTTGCAAAATCCTTATTTTTGTAGTCAAAATTGCTTTTTCATTTCCGCAAACAATCTCTACTTTCCCCCCGAGAACATCTGAATCTATCTTCCTTACACTGCATTTATTATTCAAAAAACTGCTTCCTGCATAAACATCAATCACATCATCTCCAACTTGAATTCTTGCAATATCTTCAGGAGAAATCAACTCAACATAATCTAAATCTAAAGCAGTCTGACAATAATGCCCAGGTAAATACACCTCCGGATTTGAACCCCTTCTTTCAACTCTCGTCGTAGAAATTCTTTTATCCCCAAGATAAATAGCCACGTCTATAAACTCCTTGTCTGTATCTAAAAGTCTTACAGAATAATCCCCGTTGAAAAAACTCTGCTTATTACTCTGCAATTTCCATTCATCTTCGGTAGTTTCCTGCAGTAAAAATTCTGTTCTTCCAATTCCCAATGCATTTCCGGAATAATAATCTATTTGTGCATTTACACTAAACTCCAAAAATTCAGGCATTTCTGCTTCATTTGGATTTCTCTTTAAAACAACAACAACATATCCTATATTACTCTCTAAAGGACTCCCCAATAATCTATCCCCTGTCCTTAAAGCCGCCCTTGCAGGATGAAAACCTATTCCCGCAATTTCTGGAGGATAATCTCCGCTAAATCTTATATTTCTTATCTGTTTAACATCAATAGTAGGATTTAATTGCAAAGCATCTAACTGACAAAACACAGGAACATTTTGTTCAGCTAATAAATCCGAACGAACAACTGCCGGCTGACATCCAGCTGGAGAAACCTGAATTAAAATATCCTGTCTTGCTTCACAGCTTTCTTTATTAGCCAAAACAGGCCAATAAGTTTTCAAATCAGACCCATAATACCTCTCAAAGCTACTCCCATAATTAACATAATTTGCAGTTCCTTTTCCACCCGAAAAAATCTGTGCATTAACATCTTCAACAAAGAAAACTCCAAGTATTAAAATTGCAAAGACAAACACTATTTTTTTATCCATACTCTAATTGCACCCCCAAAGTATCAAATACTTCATAATTATATTGTAATTGCTCCATTGAATTTGGCGTCGGCAACTCACTTGCATCAATCATTATCTTCCCCTTTTCCAAATCACTCTCCAAAATATAAGTCGTCGTCTTTCCTCCACCGCTTAATGCATTTTCTATCTTATATTCGGGAATTTCTACATCAACACACTCTTCTTTTGTCCCTCCAAAAATCCCTAAAATCCCTCCCCTTGCCGTATTAAAACACTCCCTCTTTCTTGTTGCAGGAATAACTATATTAGAATTTCCATAAACATAAACACTAACATCATACAATCCTTCTTTCAAAATAATCCCTTCACTGCTTGGTAAAATTGCACTGACCGTCCCGTCCTCCCCAGCAAAATGCACTATTGCAGTTTCCCTCTCATTTCCAATTTCGTTCCCTGCAAAATTAATTCCAACATTAACTTCATATTCCCTGTCTAAAATTATATCTGCAAAACTCTCCGTATTTGATGAAAACAAAATCTTCTTCTCTGCATACCCTTCAGCATCGGCAATCAAATACCCATTTACACATATCGGTATTGCAGTATCTAATTCATAATCCCCCTCACTCAATTCCGTCTTTCCCAACTCACACAAACTATCAAAACAATTATATGAAATATCCGCAGAAACAGGATTTAAATTAATATCGTATGTATTTATGGTTGCACTCCCTTCATTAAATGAACAAACATCGTATTCTTCCTGAACTTCTTCAATTTCAGACAAATCAGCTTCTCTTGGAAGATTATTATCTATAATAACACTTACGGGATATTGGAATATTTCCTGTCCGTCGCTAACCTGCACTAATACTGGAAAGCTTAAATCATAAACAAAATGATAAGGCACATAACAGAACCCCATAATCCCAAGCCCTTCTTGATTACCTACTGGCTCTGCAACCATTAAAGTCTGGCTTGCAGGAGTTATTTCAATCTTACTCGGAAATTCATCTCCTAAATAAAAGAAATTAACCCCCACCCCTTTTGTTTCTGCAATTTCATTAACAACAAAATAATCATTTTCATCTCCGGATAGTTTAATCGCACCAATATTTGCCTCTAAACCATCTTTCAATTCCATAACTACATCAGGAGTTTTCCATATTTTAGGAGAACACTGGATTTCTATCCCGTCGACAGGTGCATAATTATACAGAACATCCAAGGCATAATCCTCTAAAAATGCTCCATCTTTTTCTTTGTTATAAATATCAACAGCAATATCATAAAATCCTCCAATCTTACTTCTTACAACAACTTCATGAGAACTCTTTCTCGCACTCATATCTTCCTTTCTGGAAGAAACAACAGAATCCACAGAAACCCTAACTTCATTATCAAATATTTCAACATTCGCCTTTGGTTCTCCCAAATCAATATAAAATCCCTGCGAATAAAATCCAGAAAAATCACAATCTGAAATCCTATCTTCAATAAATTCTTCAATCTCATCTTCCATTTCGCCCTTGTCAGGCAATTGTTCACTAATTAGATTATTTCCCGAAATATAATACCAATAAGGAATTGAAAATCCTAAGAAATTCAAGTGACTTGAAAAAGGTGCAAAATCACTTCCTGGAAAATATTCTCCAGTATCTATCCTTCCGCCCTGACTTCCCAAAATATCTAAGGCAATTTCAGTTTCCTGTTCAACGCATCCAGAATAAGAATCATAAATCCCTCTAAATTCCTCTGGAATTTTCTCTCCAAACAAACTATCTTTAAAAACAACAATCAGAACAACTCCCACAACAATAACAATCGCCAATATAATAAAAATAGTAACCTGACCTCTCTTTTTCAATCTTCCTTTCTTCTCAATCGCCTCAATTCCATTCCCTGTAATCTTATTATTTTCAATTCCCACTTTTTTTTCCTTCCTTGACAACTCTTGCCTTTATCAACTCCAAAATTTCTGTATTAATATCTTTTTCTATACTCTGCTTAAACTTTTCCCAAAGCTTTTCATCTTCAATTAACAGCAAATACTTCTTCATATCTCTCCAACCTCTTTTTAATTCCCAAACCTCAAAACAAAAACCATATTCTATTTAAATCTTTGTTAATAATTTACTAACTTACTTAGTAACTAAGAAAAATCATTCTTTATTAAATTTAAAACCACAAACTCTCTGCGTTCACCTCGGTTTGAAAACCCATGTCCGTTTCAAAGTCATTCAATCTCCCAGAACTGAACATAAAAAAACCTCACAATAAATACTTCAATAACTCCAGATATTAAAATGGCCCTGCGCAGGATCGAACTGCGGACTCGCCCACGTCAAGGGCACGTTTTACCACTAGACTACAAGGCCTTCAAATAAATGACTCCCCAATCTTTATAAATATAATTCGCCTAAATTTACTATGAAAAAAAGGGCAAAAAGAGGAGATATAGGTGAGCATAAATTCTGTCCAGTATGTGGAAGAAAATTAGAGTTAAATGATACTTATTGCACTAAATGCGGTTACTCTTTCGCATCAAGAGGAAAAAAACCAAAAAAATTAAAATGGAAAAACATAATAATTTTCATAATTCTTCTAATTGCCGCATACTTCGGAGTAAGATATGTATCAGGCCAGTCAGTCATTCCAAATTCTTGGCAAGATGTAATCAGCACATTCCTCCCAAAAAAAATCTAAACCAAATCTTTAAATCTTCAATCTTTTCCTCAGTTTTAAGTTGAATGAGTTAAACCTTTCAAATCAAATCTTTAAATCTTCAATCTTTTCCTCAGTTTTAAGTTGAATGAGTTAAAGATTTGCAAACCAAATCTTTAAAAACACTCTTTCTCAAACAAATACAAGCGTCAACCCAAAATCAAACCAGCGGGTTTTGGCAAGCTAAACAGCTGGGATCGTTGCAACAAATAATTGCAGCATAATCATAAAATGAAATTACCTGAACAAACAAACAGATATTGTCCTTATTGTAAGAAAAAGACAAAACAAAAGATAAGCGTAGCGAAGCAAAGATCCCGTTCAACTACACACCCAAACTCTCGATGGTCAAATTCAAGAGTGAGAATGAGAGGATTAAGAAGAGGAACAGGAAATTTAGGAAGATTCAGTAAGCCGGCAATTAAATCATGGAAGAGAAAATCAAAGCAGACAAAGAGAATGACTATTATGTACACCTGTTCTGTTTGTAAAAAATCAAAAGGAATTAAAAAGGCAATTCGTGCCTCAAGAATAAACATCGGAGAAAAAGTAGCAAAATAAAATGGCATCAAAAGGAAAACCACCAGTAAAAAAAAGAAAAAAGGGAGCAAGAAAGAAGTTCTTTCCTGTGGTTCTACCGCTAACTGCATCAAAAGTAAAACTTTATTCTTATTCTCCTGAAGAATTGGAAGGTTCAATAGTAAAACTGGATTTAACCAGAAACTTGAGAGGAAAAAACCTTGAATTAAGGGCAAAAATAAAATATTCTGAAGAAAAATTAACGGGCGAATTATTAAGCCTCAAAATAACTGCAAGTTACATAAAAAGAATAATGAGACGAGGAATAGATTACATCGAGGATTCATTTGAAACTTTCTCCAAAGATTCAAAACTCAGAATAAAACCATTTATGATAACAAGAAATAGAGTTTCAAGAGCCGTAAAAAAAGAAATAAGAAATATTTCAAAAAAGTTTTTAGAAAGTCACACAACAATAAGAAACACTTCAGAACTCTTTTCAGAGATAATGACTGGAAAACTGCAAAAAGCACTTTCAATAAAAGTCAAAAAAATATACCCTCTTGCAACATGTGAAATTAGAATAATTGAAGTTATCGGCCCTGCAGAAAAAACAGAAAAGTCTAAAGACAAAACAGTAAAAAACCCGGAAGACGAAACCTCTGAAGAAAAAACCGATTCTAAAAAAGAATAATCCTGTAGAAGAATCCAGAAATACAACCTTCTTAAAAAGAAAGTTCTATGGGTCAAAGAATTATTTTTAGCACTCCATGCCTATTGGACCTCGTCACAAAACTCTGATGAAACTTGCAGTCCCATGAAGCCTGCAGAGGGATTCGAACCCCCGGCCCCTAGTTTACAAAACTAGTGCTCTACCACTGAGCTATGCAGGCGAATAAAAAGAAATTTAAAACATTCTATTTAAGCTTTTTCCTTAAAATATCACCAACCTATATAGCTAAGAAACATAATACCTAAATGAAGATTTTTATTCTTAATGAACTAAAGAATATCGTTCAAATCAAAACCAGATAGAATAAATTTCTTTAAAAAAGCACTGGAAATATCTGAAGAGAATTCATGGGAAGAAATACATAAAAAATAAAGGCAAATACTAAACACACTAATTTATCTAATAAAATTAATAATGTTCTTCACACATCACATCATAAGTCCCAACTGCGTGTGAAATAACTCGGATAGAACAACGGGCAGTATATGGAGGGAAAGAATTTGTAGAGCTTATGTAATAAAGATACACAAATGGCGTACCGCTTACTGCGACACAGTCAGGAAAAGTAACACTTTGCTGACACTGACCAGCACAGGGAGCAGGTGTAACTTTCTGGCAATCTGCAATAGCAAGAGCATCAGCTGCTGCAACAGCTTCCGCAGCTAGATTTGGATAATTATCTTGAAGAAGGGTTTGACACGCTAAATCAAAGTCAGGATCGAGGTAACTCCCCCCATCGACTAATATTTCACTCCCAAAGAACGTCGAATAATCCCCATCACCACCATGCGGAATGGCAAGATTAGTACTAGGACATGCAAAAGAAGTACCTGTTTGAAAAGAAGGTTGCACAGATAAGAAGTCTGATTGTTTGTCAAACACGGAAACATGAAAGCTATTATATCCAACCCCCAACAACACAAAAGACACTAAAAATAATACCCCAAGAACCCAAATTGAATATTTTTTGGTTACCAAAATCTTAAAATCCATTAGAATCAAAACATACTCACCTCTTTAAATATTTATCCTACTACCGCCCTGTAACAGATTATACTATATATTTAACAATTATTCACCCAACAACTTCTGCCTTTCCTCCAGAAATCAAAACATCTGCAACCCTGCCGTCCAAAGAAACTTTCTGGCCTTTCTTGAATGGACCTATAAACTCTCCGAACATATCAACAAACTCTTCAACATCCTCTTGAATAACAACTTCTTTAGAAAGATTTTCCAAAGAACAATTAGACAATGCTTGATTAACAGAATTCCCTGCATCATCTACTGCAAGAACAAGCCTTTCAAATAAATCTTTTTCAAAGGGAAGCAAATCATCAAAATCTTTTTTCATAACTCCGGTCTCAGCGGCAACAAAAACCAAATTCAAAATCTTCTTCTTCCTCCTGAGAATTAACTCGCTAAAAATAATCATAGAATTTTCATATTCTTTCTTTGCACTTAAAATTTCTTCAGAAAAAAAATCTCCATTTTTTGAAATATTTCTTTTATGTTCGCACAAATAATCTGAAAACTGCTTTACAAAATCCGCAGGAAGTTTTTGCAATTGTTCGCTATATTTCTCCTTTCTCAAAAATTCATACAAATTTTCATAACTAACCATATAACAAAAATCCCCTCATAGTTTATAAGAATTATTGTGTCTACCTATTCTGACTTAAATCGTTTTTCTACTTAAAAACAATGTTCTTTCAAGCAGTTTCCTTCCCGAAATTTTCCTCCCCTTCAAAGCGTCTTCCTCTGTAAATCTGTGTTCATTCATTCTTGTATTTTCAGG
Organism: Candidatus Pacearchaeota archaeon; assembly: GCA_030699205.1. Taxonomy (GTDB): domain Archaea; phylum Nanobdellota; class Nanobdellia; order Pacearchaeales; family GW2011-AR1; genus SICU01. The sequence continues at coordinate 13,051 of JAUYJY010000007.1, read as the reverse complement.
GTCAAAAAACAAAACAGGAACAGAACCAGAAACATACTTCTTCCTTTTAGAAGAAGTCACATGATCAGAAGCAATAACTAATTTAACCTTCTGTTTTTCAACAACACTCCTTAAATATGAAAACAATCTCCTATCTAATAATTCAATCATCTTTACTTTTTCAAATGGTTTATTATCCAATCCGGGAACATCCGTCTCTTTTATATGAACATAAAAATAATCATATTTGTTCTTAAATTTTTTAATCATTTTAATTGTGTATCTTATTGATTTTTTCAAGCCAACATTTAGATTCTCATAAACGTCAATGCTTTTCATCTTTGGATAATTAAATCTAAAAACATCCATTTTCAAAGCCCTTGCTATCCCAATTCCCAAAGGCATATAGCCTAACGCCATCCATTTTCCTTTCAATTTCTTAAATGCGGGTTTTCTGTTTCCGGCATCTCTGCAAAGAAGAAAATTAGCGATGTATAATCCCTTTGATGCTCTTCCAAAATTTAAAGTATGACCCTTTAAAACATCGTGGCTTTTTCTGACAAAATTATTAACTAACTCGGCACTCAATCTTGAATCCTCTTCATCATCTAATGGCTTTGAAAAAGAAACATTCCCCGCATTATTTTCTCTAACAACTCCAATTCCATAATGAGGGTCGATGTTTGAAATATTATCTGAAAACCCTCCTCTAAATATCAAAACACCTCTATGTTGATTCGTAGACCTAAACTCAAATTTAAATGGCAACTTCACTTGTTCATTAATTGCTTTTGCAAGTATCCTTGCCTCTTTATTAGTCAAAGTTCTTCCAGCCCTTCGATCCAACAAATTCAAGCTTTCAATATTTTCAATAGTTGCAAAATTGCACCTTAAGGCTAAATCCCCTCTCTTCAATTCAATTCCCGCACCCATTGCCTCTAAAACCCCTCTTGAAACTTCATTAGGCTCATAACCAAATAAAGAAATTATTGCACTCGAAGATTGTGGAATAACTCCTTCCTTGACAGGATAACAATAATCCACCCTCCCCTTTTTAGCAATCTCGTCTAAATTTGGTGTCTTAGCTGCTTCCAACGGAGTCTTCCAATCCAAAGACACATTCCCTTCATCAGCAACACCATCAACAATTAAAAAAATTCCTTTCATTCCTTAATAAATACACTCTACTTAATAAAGATTATTGAAAAACTAAACACCCTTTAAGGTAACATAGCAAATCTTAAAACACCCCCAAGCCATATAACTATATGTTCAAGTCATTAAAAAACAAACTAAAGGGCTGGCTGGGCAAGTCAGAAGAAAAAGAAGAAAAACCAGCCAAAAAACCAAAAGAAGCTTCCAAAACAATCCCCAAATCAAAAGAAAAAAAATCATCTTTAAAAAAACTTCCTTCAGACAAAGAACTAAAAAAACAAGCCAAAAAATTAAAAGAGATTCCCTTAAAATTTGATTCTGGAAAACTCAAATATGAGCCGGAAATTTCTGAACAAACACCCTCAGCGAAAACCCAAACCTTGCCTGAAAAAGAATCTCAAATCCAAGAATCTACACAACAAGATAACTCTGAAGATTCACCATTAATTCAAAAAGAAAAAAAATCATTCTTCTCAAGAATAACTTCAAAATTCACAACATCCACAATTAACCAATCCCAGGTAGATGAAATCTTAGAACCTTTAGAACTAATCCTTCTTGAAAATAACGTCGCATTGGAAGTGGTAGATAAAATAAAAGAAGACATCTCAAAAGACCTTGTTGGTTTAGAAGTAAAAAAAGGAAAAATAGAAGAAACAATAACCATAAGTTTAAAACAATCAATAGAAAATGTCTTAATCAATCCCCCCGATTTAATTGAACAAATAAAAAAATCATTAGTTCCCTTCAAAATAATCTTCTTTGGAATAAATGGCTCTGGAAAAACAACATCCGTGGCAAAACTTGCTCACAAATTAAAATCTCAGGGAATCTCCGTAGTTCTTGCGGCCGCAGACACATTCAGAGCCGCAGCAATACAACAATTAGAAACCCACGCTAAAATCCTAAAAGTCCCGATAATAAAACACGATTACGGCTCAGATCCAACATCCGTAGCTTTTGATGCAGTAAAATATGCAGAACAACATAAAATAAAAGTAGTCCTAATCGACACTGCAGGAAGAATGTACACAAAAGAAAATTTAATCAAACAAATGGAAAAAATTATTAGAATCATCAAACCAAACTTAAAAATATTTGTAGGAGAGAGCATTGCAGGAAACGACGCAATTGAACAAGTAAAAACATTCAATGAAGCTGTTGGCATCGACGGAATAATTCTAAGCAAAGCAGATGTAGATGAAAAGGGAGGAACACCATTATCAGTTTCTTACGTAACAAAAAAGCCAATATACTTCCTTGGCGTCGGACAAGATTACAAAGACCTTGAAATCTTCAAAAAAGAAAAAATCCTAAAAAACTTAGGTTTAGACTAAAAATGAAAAAATCTTCATCAAAAACAAAAAAAATCAAAAAACAATATGAGAAAAACATTATCCTATCTTGTGATTGCAACAGTATCTCTTCTTCCAAGCTGTGGAACAGTTCCATTAAATGAAGCATATTCAATAGACAGAAAAGCACTATATGAAATAGCCTCAAAATCTCAATTTAGAGAACAATTAAACGCAATCCTAAGGCATTATGACAGAAACAAAGACGGAGTAATATCTAAAGAAGAAATTGACAACTTCCTAAGAGATTTAACTTGGAATCCAAGAAAACACGAATAAAGAAAACATTTAATACTAATCACTCTACAATATTATATGAAGAAATTCATCATTCCAATAATAATTATTCTCGCCATAATCGTTGCAGTAATTATCTACTCATTAAATCCGGAGTCAAAAGAAAAAATATATAATTTAAATCAAGTTGATGAAGATTGCGAGGCATTAACTCCTGCAATAGAGGAAACTTGTGACCCTGCAAAAATAATATATATCCCTAAAGAGTATTGGTACGACAACCCATTCCTTAAAACTTTCCTTCAAAACTCAAGTCCATCTGATTTCCAGACATACCTTCCCGCAACCTGTGCCTATGGAACTAACCCCTTAGAACAGATGCTTCCCCTAATACCAAAAGATATGACTTCCCAAAGTGGCAAACTAGAAAAGAATCTAATAGAAAATAATCAAACAGAAACCACAAAAAACTTAAAACCTTTAAGTCAATTTAGTTTAACAATACAGTTTTTTGAAAATATAGGAGACACAACGAATTTTTTCAACAGAAGATTAAACATATCAAAACTTAATGCCGAAAAAGACATTAACACCATTAAAATAATAAATGATAAATCCTTCACCATAACAAGACGCTCAGAAATCGGAGAAGGAGAATATATGATTTATTATGAAACCATAATTCAAAAAGAAAACAGAATAATCAGCACCTTAGACTTTTATGAAGAAAACAGCCAGCCTCGCTGTAATCAAGATAAGATTACCAAATTAATCAATGCCATATAATTTACATTGTAGTATAGTCTAAGACATTTATAATTGAATAGTATTTGTCTTAAACTATTAGCGGAAGAACAAAAAACTGTTCAAATATTTTGTCTTCTGCTATATATTTACTTAAAAAACTTCTTGATAATTTTAACAAATCCAAAAACAAAAATGCCATGCAACCCCCCCCATTCAAAACTTCCTAAAAGACTCCTCAATCAAAGTCAGTGTATTTTCTAAAGGCTTCCCACTCTCACTTTCAGGACAAAGACAAGTCCAAAAAAAAAGAATGATTCCAAGCCCCACCCCCATTATTTCTAATAGCCGTCTTCAAATTATTCGGCAAACTCTCGACATTCTTAATCAAAACCTTCAAATCAGCATCTGCATACTCTGTTCCTGCAACAGCATCATTAAACTTCTTTATGTAAGCAACATGATGTTTGTTGTAATGAACATCAAGATTTTCTTTATCAAGATGAGGCTCAAGCGCATTAAGCACAAATCCTAAGGGTGCCTGTTTATATACAATAATTAGAAAATAAATAAGAGTTTTTATATTTTAGGTAAGAGAGTTAACTATTTTTCTCCAACAATTAAACCTTGACCATAATTGAATCCTGATCTTGAATCGACCGTACAACCACCTTTTGATCCATAAATAGCCCAAGGATTTAGCATTTCAGAAGATTTTGTCGACCTATATTTAAGCGAATAGCCTAGTCTAACAGTCATAGCTTCTTCGTAACCAAAATCTTCTTTTCCTTTACTAAAAAAGAAATCAACTGCTTCTTCTAATAATCCTGGAACTGCCTTTTCCTTTGGAACAAAACCTGGATGTCTCAATAAAATTCTCCAAATAAAATGAGTTTTTGCCTCCATTCTTGAAAGAGGTTCGTCTATTTTTCCTATTTCTTCTTTTTTTATTTCGAATCCCGGAATACTATCATATACTCCATCATCAAGCAATATTCCAGTACCACATACTAATCTTTTTTTAGGATTAATTTTTTGTAAATTTTTTTCATCCAGATCCAGAACGACCTTAACCTTTTTTCCTTCCCGAGTATTAACCAAAAAATCTGATGTAAAAAAACAGTGACCTAAATAAAAAGAACTAATCTCTTCTCTTCTGACTTCCATTCTTCTTTGAACATGATCTGCTACGCTCATAAAAGTCCGACGATCAAAAAGAAGTCTTGGGATAGTTTCATTAATTTGACCACTATAAACTTTAAAACGATTAGTCTCTTCATGAGGTAAATTACATCTAGCGTTATAATCACTCATCTTTTTTCCACCCACTTTCCTTTCTTCCATAAATAACATAAAGCCCTCCGATAAATATTCTTCCTTGAGTATCTTCAGGAATTATCATTATCTTAGCATACATCTTCTCGATACTAAGTTCATAAGAATCTTTTGTAGGAACTATATTTTTAGGAATGATCAGGGCTCCATCTGACCTTCTTGAGACAACCCCAACTCTTTCAAAACCTTCTTCTTTCATTTTATCATCTAATGATTTTTCCATAAAAACCCTAAATAATTTAGATTATTAAAATTTCCTACCAAAAAATTTAAATATCCACCCATACTTTCAAGTTAAAGGACTTTATTTTAAAAAATGATGCAAATTGATAAAAAAGACAAAGAAATACTTTTTCACCTAAGTCTTAATGCAAGAGCAAGCTTAAAAGATATAAGTAATAAAACAAGATTGTCTAAAGAAGTAATCCACTATAGAATAAAAAATTTAGAGAAAAGAGGAGTAATAGAAGGCTATTATGCTGTAATTGACCCTTACAAAATAGGAATGACTTTTTATAGAGTTTACATGAAAACAGAAATGGATTCTTCCACCGAGAAAAGATTTTTAGATTTCTTAAAGAAACATCCAAAAGTTACATGGGTTGTTGAGATGAACGGAGATTTAGATTTTTTATATGTAGTCTGGAGTAAAAACATAATAGAATTCGAAGAAGTATACAATGAAATAAATAGAAAGTTTGGAAAATATATCCAAAAGAAATTTTTTTCTATTATGACCAAAGTATATTATCTAAAAAATAAATATCTTTTAGAAAAACAAGATAGGAGTTTCCAACTTACCGGAGAAAGAATAACTAACTCTAAACTAGATGACTTTGATTTTAGACTTATCAAATTACTATCTTTGGAAGGAAGACTTCCCTCAACTGAAATAGCAAGAAAACTAAAATCAAATGTAAAAACAGCTCAAAGAAGAATAAAAAAATTAGTTAAGGAAAAGATAATTACTTGTTTCAACATTAAAATAAATCATAAAATTCTAGGATACACTCAAAGAAAAGTAATGCTAAATTTAAAAGATACTTCAAAAGAAAATATTGAAAAAATAATCTCATTTATTATAAACCAAAAAGATACAATTTATATAACAATAGCCATAGGTCAATATGATATAGAATTTGAAATGATTGAAAAAACCCATCATGATTTTCACAATCTCTTAAAAGAAATAAAAAATAAATTTCCTAGAATGATAAAAGAATATTTTACGTTGATATTTTATGACGAACCAAAAGTTGGACAAATAGGAGAGATTAATAAAGAATGAAATCCCAAAAAACTCTCCTACTGTTTTTGTATCATTTGGAAGCCCAAACTTATCAACAAGATAATTTCTAACAAAATGCCCTGCTTCCTCCCCAATAGCTTCAAAAAACCCATTCCTATCCCCCTCATAATCCTCAGAAATAGTTATAATATTTTTAACACCATGATATGAAGATTTACCTCTATCTTGCAAGACAACACTCGGAAACTCCTGAAAGGGAATACTCTCACCTATAGCATTAGAAATCTTAGCAATCGCCTCATAGACCATTTTTCTAACCTTCTCAGCTTCCATATAACTAATTATAAACACCAAATAAAAACTTTTCCCCAACCACAAACTTAAAAACACCCATTCTCCTCATATTTCTATGCTTGATAAACTATCATCTACAATAAAAAAAGCAACGGATAAGATAGCGAATGCTGTCTTTTTAGACAAAAGATTAGTTGATGAGATAGTAAAAGACCTTCAAAGAGCATTAATAGAAGCAGATGTAAACGTCCCTTTAGTTTTAGAAATAACCCAAAAAATAAAGCGTGCTTCTTTAGACGAAAGAATCAAAGGAGTAGAAAAAAAAGAACACATCATTAAACTTCTCCACGATGAACTCCTCTCAATCTTAGGAGAATCTAAACCCTTGCAGCTCTCATCAAAAAAACAAAATGCATTTATGATGCTCGGTCTCTATGGGGCAGGAAAAACTACAAGCATATCCAAATTAGCACTTTATTATTCAAAACGTGGTTTCAATGTCTGTGCAATCGGCTTAGATGTTCATAGACCTGCAGCATCAGAACAACTAAAACAATTATGCGACAAATTAAACATTCCGGCTTTCATAGATAAAGAAGAAAAAGACCCAATAAAAATATGGAAAAAATATGAATCAGAACTAAAAAAATACAACTTAATATTAATAGACACCGCAGGCAGAGACGCCCTCGATAAATCTTTGATTTCCGAAATAAAGGAAATCTCAAAAATATCTAAACCATCTGAAACACTCCTTGTAATTCCTGCAGACATAGGACAAACAGCAAAAAAACAAACTCAAGTTTTCAAAGAAGCGGTAAACATAACTGGGGTTATTATCACACGTATGGATTCTACTGCGAAAGCCGGAGGTGCATTAACTGCCTGTGCAGAAGCAAAAGTCCCTGTAGTGTTCATAGGAACAGGTGAAAAACCTCATGACTTAGAACTCTTCAATCCGTCTGCCTTCCTGTCAAGGCTTTTGGGAATGGGAGATTTACAAAGCCTAATAGAAAAAATCCACACAATCTCAGACGAAAAAGCCCTGAAACAAACTCAAAAAAACTTAGAATCTGGAAAATTAACCCTCAAAGATGTGCAAGCACAACTAGAATCCATGGAATCTCTCGGTTCTATGGATAAAATCCTATCCGTATTACCAGGAATGGGAAAAGTAAAAGAAAAAATTTCTTCAGAACAATTAGAAACCCAGCAGAAAAAAATGAAAAACTACAAAAACGCAATTTCAAGCATGACGAAAGAAGAGATAGAAAACCCCGAAATTTTAGAAAAACAAACATCGCGTCTTTCCAGAATCGCAAAGGGGTCAGGAACATCAACGACAGATGTCCGAAACTTAATAAAACAATACAAAATGCTTAATGAAATGATAAAATCTCAATCAGGCCTTTCAGAAGGAAAACTAGACCAGAAAACATTAATGAAAATGGCAAGAAAATTCGGTAAAAATAAAAAGATGTTCCGAATGTAATCCTAACACTCACTCCTTGTATATCCAGCGCTTCCAGCCTCTTCCACCGAAGAAAAACACTTCAAATTCTCAGGCAAAATCCTCTTCGCATAATGACAATCACATCCATAATATTTATCGCTATTCTTGCTCCCAACATACAATGTATCCACCTCACACCCAAGTTCTAAACAAGAATTCCCACGATCTTTCACCTTACCACTATCAACAACACTAAAATCATTACTGCAATACCTTTCAAAACTTTCATCAACAAATTCTATCGCATCAATAACAGGATCAACACACATTGCAACTTCTTCTCCGCCTAACATTTCAGCATTATTACAACCATAACATACATATTCTCCCGTATCTTTAATAATCGCAAGACTCACCCCATCATCTTTCCAAAACTCTTCGTCTAAATTAGTGCCCCCAACGGAATCACTTTTATCATTAACAAAGAAAGTAGTAATTATCAAACCCCCGATTAAGATAACACCCATAACTATCGCAATCACTAAACCTTTTCTCATAGGTAAGCAAAGCAATCTCTAAATTTAAGTGTTTTGGAAAGAAAAAACATTATTAATTCAACCTCCAACAAAACCCTTAAATAAACTCCAATCGTCCCTCAAATAATAAAAGAAGTAAAGATGGAAGCAACAATCACTGCAGGAATTCTCGGCGGAATTGGGGGACTCACAAGAGGCGTAGTTGGTTTGTTAAAAGCTCTTGCACTACGAAGAAAGATTTTATGGGGTTATTATTTAATAACCGTCCTTGTTTCATTAATTATTGGAGTTTTCATAGGAATTATTTTTGACTTTGATTACCGCCTTTCATTGCTCGCCGGCTACGCAGGAACGGATATCCTCGAAAGTATATACAAATCATTCGCAGTCCAAAAAACATACATAAAAAAATAAAATGAAAAAATTTCAATTTAGTAATTTAACATGCAACTCTCAAATTAGTTGCCATCCCACCGCCAATTTAATCATGCATCCAAATCAGATAAATATGATAACAAATCAATTTAGTCCAATTTACAATTCTCAACAAACAGAAAACCCTTTAATCATTAACATCCCAAGCCCTCTGAATTTATTAGAAACTCAAATTACACCTCTGATAACAAATAGATTTACACTTGTTAATCCACTCCTCAAATCTCCACAATTTCCCATCCCAAAAAATCAATTTCATCCCTTATCCATGTCACCAATAACAAACCAAACTCAACTTATTTAAGATGCCAAAAATAACCATAAATTTAGATGAAGATATTCAAAAAATCCTTTCCGGCAGAGCAAAGAAAAACCTCCTGACTTTAAAAGAACAAATTGAAGACATTTTAAGAATAAGTGCAGTAAGAAGTAAAACATCAGCAAAACACCGCACAATAAAACCAGACGATTTATTGGTTGAAGTCTTTTCAAGACAAAAATCTGGAAGAAAACCTAAAAGAAAAAATTAAATATCCTAAAAAATCAAAAAGTCCCTCTCGTTTCGTCTTAGAATTTTAATTGCAAGAGTAAGCAATTCTCTTGTGTTTGAAGTTGCATCCATCCGCATCAGCAACTTAGACATAATTTGCATAAATCTTGCTCCAAAATTATCAAGTCATCCTTCTTAAAAACCTAAATTCTTTTCCAGTAAGTCCATAAACTTTCCCCTGCTCCCTCAATAATTCCAACTCAGGTCTTATTATTTCTCTCGCACGTGCAACTGACAAATCCCCCTCTGTTCCTCTCAATTTATCAATTGCTAAGGACATTAATGCAGTATCTTTATCTCCAAAAGAAGGTGCATCACTTACAGATGTAACCGCAATTCTATCAGCACTATTTCCAAATGCAATTCTAGCTAAATTATAATCAATAATTGAAGAATCATATAAAATAGAAATTAATTCTGGATGAATCTCTCTTGAACCTTGAGTTGTTTGAGAAGAAAAATAAGCGTTCAGCACTTCAATTAATAAATCTGGAATTCCAGAACTGCAAAATTCTTTTTCATTTTCAGTTATCGGGACAAATTCCCTTCCCTGATAGACACCTATAAAATAAGGAATTATTAATCCATCCCCACGCCCTTTAAGTTCTAATTCCCTAATAAGCCCAGTAGGTTTATCAAAAAATCTTAATTCAGAACTCCCATTAATTATCTCTTCCGCCCTGCCTAAAGCATATCTAAATTCTGTGATAGTCTCCATGAAAAATTTAAAAAACCTTCCTTTTTAAATCTTACTAATAAAACCACTAAAAAGTAACACTCAACTACCTCTTATCAGCCAAATCTTCCAACTTCTCTTCTTTCTTCTCTTTATCACTTTCCCTAACTTCCAAAACTTTAACTTTAAACTTCAATGTCTTTCCAGCCAAAGGATGGTTCAAATCAACAGTAATTGTTTCCTCATCAACGGCAGTAATTTTGACCGGCATCTGTTGTCCTTGATTGTTTCCTACAACTAAAATCATCCCCACTTTCGGCTCTTGCTCCTTAGGCAAAACATCTCTTGGAACTTTCTGTTCTAATTCATCCCTCCTCTCACCATATCCATCTTCTGGTTTTACTATAAATTCCTTTTCTTCTCCGACACCCATTCCTTCAATTGCCTTGTCAAATCCCTTCACTACCTGCCCTTCACCAGAAATAAATTCAAATGGTTTTCCATGCTTCTTAGAACTATCAAAAACCTCTCCATTCTCAAAACTCCCCTCATAATCCAGAACAACAATACATCCTTTCTTAACTTTCATTTTGAATTCAACGAAAAACCAAATCCAAGAAGTAAAAACCCATGGAAATCATCCAACGTTAATTTCCCAAAAAAAACAGACTATTTAAGTGTTATCAAAAGCATTTTATTGTATACGCAGGTGACATATGTCACCCCTAAATTCCCAATCTATTTCTCAAATTCATAATTTAATAATGACACTGAACTATACATAATATTAAATATTAAAAATGCTTTAAAAAAAGATGAATTTGAATGAAAAAAATTTAATCTTTTTTTTGTTTACCTTTCTAATTGTGCTAACAATCTCAATTCAGGGAGTTTCAGCACAGACAATGAAACCAGACCCCCGGCAAGGAGTTCCAACACCAAACGCTCCTTTTTCACAGCTGGGAAACACTTGTCAACAAGCATCTTATGCAATGGTCCTCGCCGCCCTGGGTTTTTCATCATTCTCTTCAATGACTGCAGAAGAGATATACAGACTCCTCTTAGAAATCTATGGGGGCGATGACTCTAAAAAATGTTTTAATGCATTTGTTAACGTCATATTGAATAGGGGAGAAAGTGCTACAATAACTATCACGGGTTCCGTAGGTGGTCCCGGAAAAAATTATACATATGTAAACCCAATAACAAATGCAAGGGTGATAGTAATTCAGGATGTAAATACTGCTTCTGGCCCCCATGAGCCCTTGGGCCCAGTACCCCCGGGAGCGACAAGACAATTAAGCACAACTTGGAGCGGATATCGTTTCGGCCACACTATAAGAATTATTTCAGTAGATATGAATGCTTGCTTTACAATCCCCGAGATAAAAACGGCAACAGGAATAAGAAAAAATATAGAAGTCTGTCCAGTATTATATGAAGATAAATCAATGATCCCTCCGAACAATCTATTTGAATCTTTGATATCTTCCGACAGCTCTCTTTTCTTCAATGTACACACAGGAAAATGGGAATCCGTGATGGGTGTAATCACTACAACACCAGGAGTTTAAAACTAAATGACACCCAACCTTCGAAAACTATTTGCAATAGGTGCAATAGGACTTGCCGGCAGCGCAATTGGTTTAGTTGCACTTTTGTGTAACTCTTCAAGGGACCCTCAAAAACAAGAAACGGATGAATTTCAGTTTCCACAAGAAGGTTATGTTCTCTACCCAAGCGAACGAGAATATCTAGAAGAAATTAGTTATCCAATCCCACCAGAAACTATAAAGAAAAGAAAAGTCCCAAAACTCCAAGGGATATATGATTTCATAAGAGTAATAGAAGGACAAGCATCTGACCCGAATAGATATTTTGGGGAAGCGGAAAGCACCGCAATGGATTTCTTGAAAACAAATCAGGAATTCCTAAAATGGATTCAAGAAAATAATCCTGAAAAAATGAGACCTCTTAATTTCAAAGGAGACATAAAAACATGGTCGGGGGGAGAACTTGTTTTTGATTTAGGAGAAATAGATTACAGAATAAAATTACAAAATGATAATGTTCAAACAACAATAGAAACGCCGTCAATTACTTACAAGGTAATCTGGGACTCAAGAGGCCAGACAGAAAGCGAAGACAACATAAACACATATCAAACATCAATGTTAAATAAAACCCGAATGGAAAAAATTAAATCAGGAGAATTACCTAAAGAATCATGGACTGGGTTAAGCTATTCTCTTCAAAATATTTCTCCTGGAATTCCAGATTCTATTCCAATATACCCCAGAGAAAATTACCAACAAAGAGGAGGTTTAGAAGGAAGTTTAACATCTACAAGACCATCAGAAATGCTTTCAATTCCAGCATATAACTTCTCTGGAGTGGATTTCTCAATAATTGTAAGAGAAGCAAGCTCAACAAACAGATTACTAAAAAAACTTTTTCCTCAAATAGTGCCAAAAAAAGATGAATAAAAAAATAATAAATTTAACGATAATTCTTTTACTCGCTTTAGTATTGGTAAGTGCTAACCCCATGTTCCCATTAATGCAAAAAGTAATAAAACCCTTAAATTATCAAATAATTTCTCCCCAATCAGATTTAGTTAAATATAAATGCGAAGAATGGTCTAAAGATTTACAGACACTTAAAGGCTTATGCTCAGAATTAAAACTCCTTTGTTATGACATAGAAGAAAGATTAACATTATTAGAAAAAAAGTGGGAAGAAGCATCAAGAGAGCCAGGTAATTTGGGAACCACAGAAAGAAACGAGCTCTTTAAATTAATGTATGAACAAGGACAGTCATTCAATACATGTCTTGAACAATATTACCAATGCACTTCAGCAGTTAATTTAGGAAATATTCTAAAAAACAGGGTCTGTTAATCACTAATTAAACTATAGTCTAAGACATTTATAATTGAAATGTATTTGTCTTAGACTATTAGCGGAAGAACAAAAAACTGTTCAAAATATGGACAATTCTGTTGATTAGCACAATTGTTTTCAGAATTGTACAGATAGAGAATTCTGGACAA
>JAUYJY010000006.1 GCA_030699205.1 Candidatus Pacearchaeota archaeon | reverse complement strand
ATATAGATACAGTAAGTGAATTTGGAGGATTAGAAAAAATAAAGAAGTATGTTGAGGAGCAAGGAAGAAATAAAGGGCAGTTAACTCTTGCGACTTTCGTCTAGATACCCCGCAGCTCTGCTGCGGCTGGGAGCTTCATTTCCGCCAAATCCACCTTGTTCAACAGAAGCATTGATTCTTTTACTAACTGCTCGATATAAAGCTTGTTCAAAAGCACCAGAAGGTATAGAATGACTTTCAACAACATTAGCTTTAGTTACACCTTGCGGTAAGAAAATGAATTGTGACAAACCTTTTTCGCTTCTTTGCTTTGTATCCATAAAAACTTTACAAATAAAGACTATTTAAATCTTTCGGTTATATTACAACTACAAAGAAGTAACTATCTCACAAAATCTTACAAGGTAACTATAAAGGCAAATTCCCTTAATTTGCGTTTTATCCTCGATAAAACACCAAAATAGCATTCATGTTCTGTTAAGAAAAAATAGAGCTAAAAATTATCAGCCATGACGATAAAATACTAAAAATAATGGAAAACAGCTTTATAGTTACCTTACAAGAAAGAGAAAATTAAACTTTTACTTTTTCAAACGTTTAAGCACTTCTTTAACATTCTTATTCAATTGCCTCATAGACTCTTCAAGCTCATTCTTATTTTTAGTTCCGGTACAAACTAATTTCCCATTAGAAAACAATAAGAATGTTGCAGTAGGCTCATCCAATTTATAAACCAATCCGGGAAATTGCTCCGGCTCATATTCAGTATTTTCCAATTCAAGTGCAAGAATATTAAGGTTCAGATCAACTTCAATACTTCCAGAAGCAACGATATTCTGCACAGTCACTTTTGGATTTCCAGTAATCCGAACCCCTATTTTAGCAAGCTGTTTTATCACTTGCCTCACCACCTCTTTGACTTGTGCAACCGATTTCGTTCCAGTACACACAAGATTCCCAGAAGAAAATACAAGAACTGCAGACTTTGGTTTCTTAACTCTTAAAACCAATCCCGGAAATTGCTCAGGATTATATTCGGTATTGCTATGCATCTTCGCAAGTTTAGTCAAAGAAACATCCTTCCCCAAAGAAGCAGTTGCAACAATATTTTGCACCTTCAGGTTCGACTTTTGGGTAGTTTTTACGGCACTCATTTGAAAAATATACTATTTATAAAGGAAGTTTATTTATAAACGTTGTTATTTCAAAAACTTTAGCAACACTGATGTCTTCCCACAAACAAAAAAACACCAACCCATCTCCTATAATTTTAATGGACTTCAAAAAACTAACTTAGTCCTTTCTTAAATCCCCAGCTTTTTTCAAGACCAGCTTCTTTCCCGATTTCTTTCAATGTAGCAATATCATAAATTCCTCTTTCAGGTCTGTAATGAGTAATCCTTGGAAATCTCAACGCAAACCCCGAAGAATACCGAGGACTTTTCTGAATATTCTGATAAGTAACTGAAACAACAACCTTCGGCTTTACCTTTACATAATTATCTTTTTCTTTGATAATTAATGGCTGCAGTAATTTATCAATCTCCTTGTAGCTTGTTCCCATCTCTTCTTTTTCTTTTAAGCCTGAAGAAACTTTTCCAACTTCAAGAAACTCCTTCTCCCCGTCTTTGCAGGCAACATAAAAACTCGTAAGCCCTCCCGCTCTTTTTCCAGAACCATACTCTGCACCCGTAATTACCAAATCAAAATCTTTCGCATCCGGCTTCATTTTTACGATATATCCTATTCTCCTCCCCGGACGATAGGGTGCATCCAACTTCTTCATCATCACTCCTTCTTCCCCGGTTTTTAATGCATCTTTATAAAATTCTAAAATTTCTTTTTCATCACTTGAAATAAATTGCCTTGACAACCTTATCTTCAAACTGGCTGGATTGATAAATTTTTCAAGCAACTTTCTCCTGTCAATAAACTTCAAGTCCAAAACACTCTCACCATTATAAAACATAACATCAAAAACATTAACCTCGACGGGAAGTTTTTTAATTAAATCATTAATGTCATACTTCCTTCTTATCCTCTGACTTATTGCCTCAAACGGCTTTGGCCTCCCAGTTTTTTTATCGTAGCCAACAATTTCTGAATCGATAATAAAACTCTTCCCTTTCACCTGTTTTTTAATTATCTCAACCACGTCGGGAAACTGATTTGTCACATTATCCAGCTTCCTTGTGAACAAACTAATTTCCCCATTATAATTCTTGCTAATAATTGCCCTAAATCCATCGTATTTATGCTCCACTGCAAGAGGCTTACCGCAGATTCTAAATGCTTCTTCTAATTCAGTAACCTTCACGGGCAACATAACTTTCATAGGTCTTCCGGGAACAATTTTTACACTTTCTAACGCCTTCCTTCCATTTTGAGCAAGCTTCAAAACATGAGCCCAATCATTAACTTTGTCATAAGCACTTTCAACCAATTCCTTAACTCCATCTCCGTCGTGGAAAAAGCCCTTTGCGACAGAATCTCTTAAAAGTCCGTCAGCAACACCAACACGCAAATCATTCAACAAAGTTCTTGCAATATACTTTGCCTCTTTTCCTCCTGCAGAAGTAAGGAGTTCAATAATTAATCCAAGTTTTCTGTCTACGGAACCTTTCCCGTTAATAGAAACTAATTTTTTTAAATTTTCAAAAACTTTTTTAACACTTAGCTTTTTGGAAAATAAAACTTCTTGCTTTCCCTTTCCTATAAATTCTTCCGCAATTTCCCCCAAATCTCCTATGCTCCTCAATCTTGAAATAACTTTATCTTTTGAAACCCCTCCGGCTTTAGAAATTGATTTAATAACTAATTGAGTTGAAATACCAAATTCACTCTCGTCATAATCTGGAAACACACGACCACGAAATAAATAAATCCATTCTTCATTTCCTTTTAATTTCTTCAGAAATTCGGAAAGAATTTTTGTCTTTTCCAATCCCTTTGTAGTGCCGGATAACTCTTCATATACATCAACAATTTTGACATAATCCATAAATTAGATTGGAAAACACTCTATATAATCCTTACTGGCTTGGGTTGGTTTTACCAAACAAACTTGCAGGCATACATTCAAAATTAACAAACTCTCCGGAATATTTTAACTTAACAATACAAACCTCATATGGATCATACTTCTCCATATAACTTACAACCCAGTATTGTTTCGCATCTGATTTATAATAATATGAATTAAATTTTTCAATAGGCTTATCCTTAGCTAATTTTCTTGCACTTGAATAAATAGAATACCTGTTCATATTCTTTCCCTGTTCTTGCATCTTCAACGCCGCAATTACCAAAATCTGCCTCGGCTCAACAGAGCCCTCTGGAAGAGTTATCCCATCAACTTCGAGATTATTCAAATATTCATTAACATCTTGAGGTCCATTACCCATATATCTTATAACATTTCCTGTAATCGTAGCCTTTGTAGAAAAAAAGCCCCCTGCATAAAAGAAAGCCAAAGCTATTCCCAAAATCAAAACAACAAAACCAGCAATAATATATCTTTTTTCCATTCTATTTTTTCTAATCTGATATTTATAAATCTTTCATATTTTAAATCCACCCTTTCTTTCTTATTCCTCCGTCATAAATCTGAAAACTCATACTCTTTTCAGGAATACTTCTATGCTTCCTCAAAAAAACAACCCTTCTGTTTTTATCATTAATCAACTCTATCAGGCATTTACTCCAATATTTCAGGATATCCCCTCCAACCATCTTACTTTCATTTTCCCAGTTATAAATTTGATTCGTAACAATCACTGGAAGATTATTTTTTCTTGAAACTTCTGCAAGAAGCCTCATCTGCTTTGTTAATTCTGAGTTAACTCTCTGAATATCCTCCAAATTCTTCCCACGTGCATCTGCAAACTCAAGTCTGTAAAGCATAGTCATCCCATCAACAATAATCAAAGAAACCTTATTCTTCCCCTTCTCGGTATATTTCAAAATCTCCTCAAACGCCTTTTTTTGTTCTGTAAAATTGGTCGGTTTAAGAATCAAAATATTTTCCAAAACTGCCTTATAATCTACCCCTTCTTTATTTCCAACCATCTGTTTAACCCTCTCCGAAGAAAACCCACCCTCCGTATCAATAAACAAAACTTTGTTTCCCTTCTTTGCTTGAGAAACTCCCGCAAGTAAGGCAAAATTAGTCTTCCCCGTTCCAGGCCCACCATATAGAGTAGTGATTATATCAGAATCATAGCCCCCATTAAGCAATCTATTCAAGTCATAACTTCCGGCAGATAGTTTACTCATCAAATAATTCAACTTCCCGATTATATAAAAATATCAGCACTTAAATAATAATAAATAAATAAAATAATTTAGATTTATCTCCTCTTTTTCTTAGTGGTTTTTCTAACTGTTTTGCCTGAAACTCTCCCTTCACCAGTTTTATGTTCGGGCATACATGTCTTGCAGGTAATTTCTCCAAGAAGCAATAAAACCACTGCAATCAAAGCAATCCACATCGTTGAATTTCCTAAAATGCTTGGCCAGAGTATAGCAATTAAAGTAACAATAAGCAAAACAATTCTCCAAGTTCTATTTAACATTCTTCACCTCCTTTAAGAATAATAAAAAATAAAAGACATTAATAAACTTAACGCTATTTCCTTTTCTTGGATTTAGAATTACTTCCACTACTCATCGCCATAGAAGAGCCCCCAAAACACTTCTTGCAGGCAAGAGAGTGAATTATCAGTAAGATAGCGGCAATTATTATAACCCATCGAGAATATTGAGTTTCAACAAACACAAAAATCAATATTATAACTCCAATGATCAATTCACACCAACTTTTACACATTTTACACCTCCACTCAAACAAAAACAATTAATCTTAATAAATTTAACTATCGTAAACGCATTTAATTTTTGCATATATGGTAAACGCATTTAATGCTTCTGCTATATATCTAAAACTTAATCTTTCAAACCCTTTGAGATAACATTAAGGTCTTTTTCAATCGCAGAAACTGCATCGGCAACAGCTTTCTTAACTGTCTTTCCGGAAGATTCAATTCTAAACACAATTGGCTTCGTAGGATGCTCCCGTCTCCACGCAGCAAATTTAATTCCTTGCTCATTTAAATAAACTCTAAGTATCTCCGCAACGGTGATATTATCCATCTTTATCTCACATAAATCCTTATCTGAAATTACAAATTCGATTTCCATCTTATTAATATTACGTGAGAAAAAACCCTTTTTAAACTCTTCGCCAACCCCCCGTATCTCTAATTCCTATAGTAAAAATAACAAAACTTAGAAACAATTAATTTAAATCCAATCCATAAATCATTTAAAAAACTCACCGGAGATACTCAATCCACATTCTATATTTTCTATAAAATAATCCAGAAGATATACTCTTCTAACAATATTTTAATAAACCTCAAATGAAGAACCCTATGCTAAGAGCATAGGATATCTGGAGAAGTTGGAAATTATTAGCTAAATATAGAACCAAGTCAAATTATGATGTTAAACGTGGTATGGCGATAACTTTTATTTGCGTAATATTATTTCAGAGTTTTTATTCACAAGGAAAGACCTTGGGATATTAAACAAAATAAAAATTAATCTAAATCAATCAATTCAATATCATCTCCGCGAAGAGCATTAACCTCTTCCTTCCCCGCCCTAACTTCTCCGCTCATCTGTCTTTTATGTGTCCTCTCAATTTCCTTTCTGACTTTTGACTCATCCATCCTTTGCAAATCTGCAATAGTAATCTTCCCCTCAATAGGTTTTTCCTTTCTCAGATTAATTCCAAAAAAACTTTCAATCCTATTCACCAAAACAAAATCATCCCTGGGCAATTCACCCATTTCAATCATCTTTATTTCTTCTTCAGAAACACCAATTTTAAAAGCAAGCTGATCCCTGCTAATTCCCTTTTTTCTTCTATTTCTTGCAATAACCCAATGAAAATTATCAATTAAATCCTTTGTAACATTATTCTTCTTAACATTAAATCTTGCATTTTTCCATTCCTGCAAACGCGATGAAGATCTTAAATCACTTATCTTATCTTTTTTATAAAAATCCCTCGCATTATAATTTCCAGAATCACTCGGCTTCTCTGCAGCAACAACTTCTCTCAAAATAAACAAATCCTCTTCTTTCGCAACACTCTTTGGAACCCTCACAATTTCCCCATCCCTAATCGCCTCAACGTATTTTTCATCTCTCAAATCCATTGTTTTAGCAAATTCCATGAATAAACCACAAAACCTCAATTTATATTCTTTGTTATGGTCAATCAATAGTTTCTTAACGGCTAAACTGAGTTAAAAAGCTCCCTAAATTCATCAAGGGTTAATACTTCATAAATTTCAGTTCCATCATTAATTAGGATAACTGGAAACTTATCTATCCCTTTGGTTTTTGTTATTAATTCAATAGAGCTTAATCCGGTATCTACAGCAATAGGAATTAACAAAACATCTTCAGACATTTCAGATTTAATGTCAAACAAAAGCTTGGAATAAAAATCTTGTTTTGCCTTTACCCCTGCGTCTTCAGATTTATATTCATATAAATAAACCAGAATATCAAAACTCTCCGCACATTCCTTATTCAACTCTTTAGCTTCAACCCACAGCAAAGTCCTCAACAAATCATATCTCTTGTGTAGTGTTGTCAAATCACTTAATCTCCCGTCAGTATCAAATTCCTCCAACTCAACAGCCTCAAAATAAACATTATCTGCAAACTTAAACAAACTTTCCTTCGCAAAATCACAGCCAACCTCAAAATCTTCAACAATCCTTGTCCTAAGCTGATTATCTAAAATATTTATTTCAGAATCAACAAGCCTTGAAAAAATATTCTCGTTTTGTTTTACTTCTAAAAAAAACCCGAAAATCATTCCAACTGCAAAAACAATAACTGCAAAAACAAAAGCCTGCCAAAAAGCATTTTTACTATTCATCTTATTTTACTCACCACGAATACTTCCCCCTTAATAACTTGTATAGTCCATTTACCATAACAAACGGATACAATGCAAGATAAACAAGCATATAAAAAAGGATATTTAAAATATTCTTATTCTTAAAACGTGGCTCATTCATCACAGAAAGCCCAATTAAGGTAAAAAACAAGCCGGAAAGAAACAAAGCAATTCCAAAAAAATTAAGGACTGACGGATTAAAAGTTAAATCCTGAAATCTTAAAATAGTAGACCCCGCGTAGATAGAATATTTAGTAGATAAATATTTCACCCACAATCTTGTCGTTAATAAATAAATAAAAATTCCCAGACCAAACAATCCCAAAAATAATGAAAAACTAAAGAAAGGAATAATAAATGCCCCCAACATTCCTTTTCTAAACATAAATTTTTTGTATTTCAGAATGCTTTGAGTCCCTCCAATATTCCACCTCACCCTCTGTCTCCACCACGCTTTAATTTTTGTAGGTGTTTCAGAATATACTCTTGCGGCTAAACACATTCGTGCCTTGTAGCCGTGAAACAAAAGTCTCCAGACAATTTCAATATCTTGAGTCATATTTTTAGAATCAAATAAACCGACTTCAATTAGATTTTTCTTACGATACAATGCAAATGGCCCGGGAGTAACATAAACCGAATCAACACAATCTAATAATTTCCGAGACCATGAAATAATTGTATATTCTACATTCTGCAATTTTTGCATAAATGTCCTCGAATTCCTTGCCATTACTGCACAGGTTACAGCGGCAACTTTCTCATCATCCTGCAAAAAACCAATCATTTTAATCAAAGCATCAGGCTCTGGCGAAGAATCATCATCAGTAACAGATACATAGTTGTATTTCGCATTTAAAACTCCCAAATTAGTTGGCTCTGCAGCTCCCCCTGAATTTTTATCCATCTTTATTAATTTAATATTACTATGCTTTCCCGTATATTCTTCAACAATTCTCACAGAATCATCGGTGCTCTTATCATCAACAACAATAATTTCAATCATCTCTCTGGGATAATTCAATCGCAATAAAGATTCAATCGCTTGCCCTATAGTTTTTTCAGCATTATAACACGGGATAACAATACTAACAGGTTCAGGCTTCCCGATAGGATAATAAAATAATTTTTTTCGGTTAGAAATATAAATAAAAAAAAGCAGACTCGTTAAATAAAGTCCCACAAATATATAAAAGAAAAATGCAAATTCTACAAAATTTACCATCTAAATCTTAGCTCCCTTCTCTAAACTAAAGTAGTCATAAAACTCATCTTTCAAAGTTAATTCAGAAGTATGTCCTATTCTTTTTTTATTTATCAGCCCAAGTTTAACAAAGCTCTTTACATGGTCATAAGCTTTATTTCCCCGAATATTTATCAAAACACTCTGCTTTATTGGCTGTTTATATGCAATAATCGCCAACGTTTCCTGCTCTGCTTTTGTAAACTCAGAACTTCCAGTCGCAAGTCTGTTTACCATATAGGAAAAGTCGGACGCAACATCCATCTTCCATAGGTCATCTTTCTTAACAACCTCAATTCCAGAACCCCTGTGCTTTTCTTCCAATTCTCTTAAAGTATCTCTCAATAAAATTGGGTTAATATCCGTCAAAGAAACAAGCTCTTTCAAACTCAAAAATTTCCCTGAAATAAATAGTGCCGCCTCAACCTTCCTCAAATTTTCCTTTTCTCTTGCACTATCCGCCTCTTCAACAGAACCTTCTTTTATCTCTTCAGCCATAAAACTATATTCTCCCTATATTTTTAAAACATTCTTCCACCATATCCAAAAGATTAATTTAACTAAATTATGAATTATTAAGTAAATCCTGCCCATTTTAACAGAAATTACATCTGCATCAGCAACTTCGATGTAAATTATTCTTTTCAAATAATTATTTTATCTTTTTAATTTACTTTTATTAAACGCTTAAGTTATATATCTTTTCTAAAACAATACAATTAACCGATAAAAACAATCAAAAGCCCTTCAATAATTGCCGCAATTAAAAGCAGAGGAATTATGATTGTAATAAAAACATTTACAGAACCCCTTAATCTTCTAATAAACTCCTTCTTCCTCTCCTTAGTAAAAATAAACATTCCCAATTTAACCCCGAGCCCTAATGCAATAAAAATTGCAGGCAACTCAAAAACTCCATGGGGAACAAGTCTCCAGATAATCCCAAATCCTGCAATTTCAGAAGCCTTTGAATAAACATAACCTAATAAAACTCCGTTGAATAATGCACTTCCCACTGCACTAATTCCTAAAAAAACACCCGAAATCATCGCCAAAAAAGAACTTCCGAGATTATTCCAAAAAATAAACCCCATTAATTCAAACAATCCAAGTCCCTCGGTCTTTCCAGCCAATTCAGCAATTATGCTGTCAAACACCTTAAAATTCTCTTTAAAAATAAATCCTATTAGCCCACTAACAAGAAACAATAAAAAAATAAAATAAATATATTTTTTTGTTTCTCTTAAATAACCCAAAGACTCTTTCCACAAAAGATTTTTCTTTTTAGATTTCATCTTAGAATCTTATTTAACAATTTAACTTTTTTAGGATACTTTTTTCTCAAATAAGCCCCGTATATCAAACCAACAATAAGCCCTCCAAAGTGTGCAGTGTTCCCTATTGGAAGCTTAACAAATAGACCTACCAACACCAAAGGCACAATAGCAATTATGGGGGTCAGCCAGAAAGGCAGTTTTAGGGGCATTGCAATTTTTCTAAATCCTGAATTTGGAGAGAAAATTGCAAGAATCATTAAGAAAATAAGAATTGTAGCAATAATATTGACCACTCCAGATATACCTTCAGGAATAAACGCCCCAAATAAGAATTGTAGAACTATCACAACAATTGGACCCACAATAAGATAAACCTCTTTCTTGGGAAGTAAAACTGCAAGCAATCCAAGCAATCCAAAAATAGCTCCGGATGCACCGACCGCAGAATCACTCATCCCTCCAAAAACAAAATCTCCCCTCGGCACAAATTGTCCAATGTAAGCAAATAAAACAAAAAATAAACTTCCGACAATCCCTGCAATTAGATAAAACCATAAATATCTTTTTCTTCCAATTACTTTTTCAATTAACCTCCCTAAAAAAAACAATGAGAACATATTCACAAATAAATGAAAAACTCCTGCATGCATAAACATGCTGGTAAAAACAGTCCATACTGCCTTACCTTGTAAAACATTTTCTGGTTGAACGGCAACGTAATTTGTCATTCCGGAATTTAATCCAATTAAAATTAAGAAAAATACAAATGCAATAACATTTATTATAATTAATGCCGTAGTTAAACTGCTCCTTGCAAAAAACCCACCACTCCGTCTGCTAAAACGATTATTATTCCTCCTAAAATCTCTACGTTGTACCATCAATAAATCTCCTATCTTTTCAAGACTACTTTTCTAATTATCTTCTTAGTCGCTTTCTTCTTAATTAATTTGGACTTCTTTCCAAGAATTCTACTCTTTGATTTCATCGGCTTAATTCCTTTTTGTTTCTTCCCGCTTGCTTTCTTCTTATTCGTCGGTTTAATTCCTTTAATTTTCTTCCCGCTTGCTTTCTTCTTATTCGTTGGTTTAATTCCCTTTCTTAATGTTTTTGCCTTCTTCATAGTTTTCTTCTGAACACCTGCTTTCTTGGCTCTTTCCTTCGCCGCTTTTTTCCTGCCCTCTTCCCGCTTTATGGCTTTTTCTTTTGCTTCTAATTTAATCTTCTTATCTTTCAAGAAATCTTCTTTATTCTTTATCTTATCAATTTCCTCTTCAACTAATAAAATCTTGCTCCTAAGAACTGCGACGGCAGATTCCATTTTTTTAATTCCCCCTGAACTATCTTTCATTTCAAAAACCTCCCCGCATTCAGGACATGTAAAATCATACAGCAAAGCATTTTCTTCACTGACTTCCATCCCGCAATACTTGCAAAAATAAAATTGTTTACTTTTCTTACTTATTAATTCACTCTCTAAATCTTCTATATCTTTTAACATCCTCTCTTTCAAAGTGATAAGAGATTTATATTCATTCAACGTCCAAAAATAAGTATACCACCCACCGCTTTTCTTATCTTTCTTCCTGGTAAAAACCACCAACCCCTGTTCCGCAAGTTTATAAAGGATATTTCTCGCCTGATTAATGGTAATACCTAACTTTTTAGCAATAAGAAATTCATTAACATTTTTCTTTTTATATAAAACATCAACAATTTTTTCAGTGCCTTGTCCAGAAATAACAGACACCAAATCTTTTAGAAATTTCTCAGGCATATAGTATTTTAAAACTAAGCAAATAAAAACCTTTCGTATGTCCCATTTTGACCCCAAAATTAAAAATTTACATAAATTTATAAAAACCAAATTCCTAACAACATAGAGAGGTGTAAATGTTTAATAAAAAAAACAAATCAAAAAAGGGTGAACTTCCAGACCTTCCTGAAAGTATGACTGCTTTTCCGTCGATAAATGATTACAGAGGGCAGAGTTTTGGTCCAAGGAGACCTATAAGAAATGAAGAAATCCATAACCTCCCATCATTCCCGGATTCTCCAATGCAAAAAGGTTTTTCACAAAGTGCAATCAAAGATGCAGTAGGAACTGAAGATTCTAGAGGATTTTCAGACATCCCCGAAGCACCGGATAATGATGAAGATTCAAACGGCACAAAAATTGTGGAATTGGAAGAATGGCAACCAGAAGAACCTGAAATTCCAGCAAATTATTCTGCAGAGGATTTTGAATCTGATGAACCAACACCCAATTTTCCTTTAAAAAGACATCAAATGAGAAGTTTTTCTGCCCTCCCGCCTATGCCGGCAGAACCAATGAGAGAAAATTTTAGGGCGCCTACAAGACCAATACAGGCTCCTCCGCAATATCAAAGGCCAATCAGAGACACTTCAAAACCACTATTTGTAAAACTTGATAAATTTAAAGAAGCAAAAGAATCCCTTGATATTGTCACAAAAAAACTGACAGAAATGGACAAATTACTAAAAATGGTTAAAGAAACAAAAACAAGAGAAAGCCAAGAAATAATCGGATGGGAAACTGAAATAGAAAAAGTAAAGGCAAGAATTAATTCTGTAAACCAAAACATATTTGAAAATGCCTATTAATGATTTAGAATACGTCGGACTCGAACATTCCCAAGTAAATTTTGGGAAGAAAAATATTCTTTATATGGAGATGGAATTACTAACCGCACTAAAACACTACACTCAATTTAAAAAATTAAGAAAACAAGAATTTGCTTTAAAGAATCTGCTTCAAAAAGAAATTTTTCAAATCAAAGAAGAATTAAAAAAAATGGATAATTACCTCCCAAACCTTCCATCATCAGCAAAAGGCATACCAAACTTAAACACATCATTAAAGAAAAGAGATACTCTCGAAGATGAAATCAATGAAATTAAAAGACAAATCTCTCAATTAGACAATTAATTCGTGTGAGCTTCCTTGCCCACTCATCAACCCGCATTTTCCGTCAAGGGTAGCTTTTTCCGAACTAATTAAAATCAAAAAGTCCCCCTCGTTTCGTCTTGAAATTTTAATTGCAAGAGTAAGCAATCCTCTTGTGCTCGAAGTTGCATCCATCCGCATCAGCAACTTAGACATAAAAAACCACCCACTAAATTATAAATCTAAATCATCAAATAAATCAACAAAACAAAGGCAAGTATCAGGCAATAAAACCCAAACCACTTAAAATTCTTTCTTGAAGTTAAAACATATTTGAAAACTAAATGTATTGAGAGCAATGTATCTATAAAGCATAGACTATAAGCATCTTTTGCTAATTTTTTATCGACGATGAGAAAATTGACAGCTTAATGAGTTTTTTAGATATTCTGATAACTCTAAAAAATAAGATAATTTCTATCGACGAGAAAGGCGTTTTGTTATTCTTAAATTAATTTATCCATGCAACCTCCCACGAAGATGCTTTATACTTACGAGCAATCCAACAATAAAAGAGACTATTCAATAGTTACACCAATAAAAAGATTTATAAACATCCCAAATCACTAAAAAATATGGTTTTAGACACAAGAAAAGTAGCAAAGAAGGACTTGTTAAGCAAATTAAGTTTGGTTAGTAAAAACTCTTGGAGCGAAGGAGGATTTATACCAGTAAGAATAATAAGCCAAACTGGATGTGTTGAAGGAGACCAAAAAACATTATTTTCTGGGATAGGACATACTAGACGTGTTGAAGGAAACCAAGATAATTGGATTTCCGTGGCAGGATATACTGGATGTGTTGAAGGAGACCAATTTAATTTGCTTTCTGGGATAGGTATTACTGGAAGTGTTGGAGGATACCAAGGTAATTGGCTTTCTGTGGTGAGATATACTGGATGTGTTGAAAGAAACCAAGAAACATCATTTTCTTTAGTTGATGTTACTAAAAGTGTTGGAGGAAAACAAAAAGGGATGAGGGGAGTTGCCGTCCAAACAGAAAACAGAAAAGCAAATCAAAGCGAATGTTTAATCAGATATAATCCCCTCGAAGGTTGGGGTTTAGGTTCAAGTGTCTGGGCAAAGAAAGAAAAGGCAGATAAATATCTTGCAGAAATAGGAGAAATTGAAAATGCAAAAGAAATAATTGAATCTCTTGTAAGAAAAAAACCAACATTAAGAAAAAAGATAACAGGACACTGGACAGATACAGACGTTCTTTCAAGACAAGCTAAAAGATTTTTAAAAAGATTAGAATCCCCTCAAGAACAATGAAATTCTCAAATTCCCCAAATTAATTAATATCAAAAAGTCCCCCCATCTGAATTTTACAATAAAATTAAAAAGACAACGCCCCATCAAATTAAATGATAACCCGTTTAGATTTAATAAAAAAATACATTGAATTCTTCGAAAAGAAGAATCATAAACAGATTCCAAATGCGTCGCTAATACCCATTAACGACCCCACCGTTTTATTTACAACCGCGGGAATGCACCCATTAGTACCTTATTTACAGAGCCAGAAACACCCATTAGGAAATCGCTTGGTAAATATTCAACGCTGTATCCGAACAGGAGATATTGAAGAAGTGGGAGATTCAGTCCATCACACTTTCTTTGAGATGCTGGGGAATTGGAGTTTGGGAGACTATTGGAAAAAAGAAGCAATAGAATATACTTTTGAGTTTATAACAAAAATCTTAAAAATACAAAAAGAAAAACTCGCTGTTTCTTGTTTTAAAGGAGACAAAAAACTAAACATATCAAAAGACACAGAATCTGAAGAAGTCTGGATTTCATTAGGAATTCCAAAAGAAAGAATTGCATTTTTAAAAAAAGAAGATAACTTCTGGGGTCCCGCAGGAGAAAACGGACCATGCGGACCAGACACAGAAATATTTTACTGGTCTGACTCAATTCCTGCTCCAAAACACTTTGACACGAAAGACAAGCGATGGATTGAAATCGGCAATAATGTCTTATTAGAATATCTAAAAGAAAACAATAATTTTAAAAAAGCAAAACAAAAAAACATAGATTTTGGAGGAGGTTTAGAAAGAACACTCGCTGTCTTAAATAATTTAGATGACAATTATCTCGCCGAAGTATTTCTTCCAATAATAAAAGAAATAGAAAGAATTTCTCACAAACCTTATGATTCATACAAGAAAGAAATGCGCATTATCGCAGACCACATTAAATCGGCAATATTCATCATCTCCGACGGAATAACCCCAAGCAACACAGAAAAGGGTTATGTCTTAAGAAGGCTAATAAGGAGAGCAGTGAGATATGGAAAACTCCTAAACATAGAAATAAATTTCACCACTAAAATTGCATTGCCAATTTTTGAAATTTACAAAGATTATAAAAACATTCATAAAAACAAAAACAATACATTAAAAATCTTAGACGAAGAAGAAATCAAATTTAGGAAAACAATAGAAAGAGGCTTAAGATTGTTTAATAAAATCTCCGAGAATAATAAAATCCTCTCCGGAAAAGATGCATTCCTATTATTCCAATCATACGGCTTCCCAATAGAGTTATCAGAAGAAATGGCAAAAGAAAAGAAAATAAAAATAAATACTTCAGGTTTCAAAGAAGAATACAAAAAACACCAAGAATTATCCCGCACTTCTTCGGCAGGAAAATTCCGTTCAGGTTTAGCAGACCATTCAGAAAAAACAACGCGTTTACATACAGCAACTCATCTCGTAAATGAAGCACTCTCACAGGTATTAGGTCTTGAAGTTGCACAAAGAGGCTCAAACATAACTCCTGAAAGAACAAGATTTGATTTCACATTTTCAAGAAAACTCACAGAAGAAGAAATAAAAAAAGTAGAAGACCTTGTAAATAAAATAATCAAAAAAGCCCTCCCAATAGAAAAAACTGAACTGCCCTTAAAAGAAGCCTTCAAATCAGGAGCCAAGGGAGAATTTGGCCACAAATATCCAGATAAAGTTTTGGTATACACAGCCATAGATAAAGAAGACAAAAAAGGATACTTCTCAAAGGAAATATGCACAGGCCCCCACGTAAAAAACACAAAAGAAATAGGAAAATTTAAGATAATAAAACAAGAGTCAGTTTCTTCAGGAGTAAGAAGAATTAAGGCGATTGTAGAAAACTAACTCTGACTCCACACAAATCTCTATGTAGCTATATTATTTCAAACCATTTTTATGCATCAAAAATAGCCCAAAGTTTCTTAATTCATATTTTTCTATACGCTTCAAATAAAAACTATCTAAAAAATCAAAAAGTCCCTCTCGTTTCGTCTTGAAATTTTGGATGCATGAGAAATCTTTTATGGATTTCTCTGCACAGAGAATTGCAAGAGTGGGCAATTCTCTTGTGCTCGAAGTTGAATTCATCTGCATTAGCAACTTCGACATAAAAAACCACGCACTAAATTATAAAATAAATTAATAAAACATCAAGCATCGTTTTAGCAAACATTAAATAATTCTTTAGGAATTTTAAACTCTTTATCAGAAAAAATTATTTCTTCAGCTTGAGAAATTGCTTCTTTGCAAATATTATTCATCACTTTATATCTTGCTTCAATCTCTTCACTCTGAATTAAAGAACTATATCTTGCTTTTTCCCTTTCATCAACATCTGAAGTTTCTTCTTTAGTTCTATAAACTATTATCCTATCAATAAATTCACTATCGTATTCTATTAAATTGTTATTTTTTGCATATTTCAAAAAATAAGCAGTGCATTTCTGACTTCTGCTTTCAATTCCAAATTTTGATAAAATCGCTAAAGCACAATAATAAAGGGTGTAAAACCATTCTTCCGGAATTTTATAATCAAAACCTTTTTGTTTATAGAAATCACAAAGTTCTAAATTTAATTTTGCTTTTTTAATATATTCTTCTGCAACCTTGCTATCAGGTTTGATTACCAAAAGTCCCCTATGCTTTTTTCCCCTTTCCTCATCTTTTAATGCACTTAAAAAACAATCTTTTACTTCTTTTGTCATTCTTCTACATATTTTACAAATTTAATAAAGTTTTCCTGCCCGAACAAAACAATTCCTTTTTTTACTGCATCTATAAATATTTTATTTGGTTTTTTAAGTTCTGCTTTAAGTTCTGCTTTCGTAAAACTCTCTGAATGTATTTCTTTGATTTGGGATTTTTTAGACTTTTGAATAATCTTCTCAATCTCTAAAAAATTTTTCTTACTTGAAACAACTTCTAAAATATCTATATCGTTTGCTTCTTTTGGAGAAGTTAAAATACTTCCGTAAAGAAGTACAAATTCGGAATTGCCTCTTAATTCTTCAAAATTGCCCAACCATCTTCGATGATTTAATGCTTCTTCAGTTAAAATTAAAGATAACTTTTTTTCTAAAACTAAATTTTCCCAATTTAATTTTATAATTGAAGCACTTGTTCTCCCTTTTCCAATTTGCGTTAAGATAATTAATTTTCCATTTTCTAATTTTTTTAAAACTTTCCAAATCCCAACCCGACTCATTTTAATTTCATCTGCTAAAGAAGTTATAGTCCAATTTAATGAAAATTGTTTTAGTAGAATTTTCAAGATTTTATTTTCAGTGTTTTCCCCGCCCATTTTATTATTTCCTTCTAATTAATAGTTATTAACTTATTGTTAATAGAATATATAAATGTTTCTATAGTCTAAGACATTTATAATTGAAATGTATTTGTCTTAGACTATTAGCGGAAGAACAAAAAACTGTTCAAAATATTTTGTCTTCTGCTATATATGAGTAATTTAATTTCCGTGTAGTTATGCCTTGGCTAGATAGGAATGATAAATACGATTATTTAATGCTATTGCTATATGTCTTTTAAATGCAATTTATACTTTGTCCCATTATGAAAAAAGGACAAATAATAAAAAGATTAATGAAGAACAATAATTTTGATTTGGAATAATTAGAATTAACAAAAAATTTAGTGATTAGTATCTTCCCAAAGAACAATAAAATTCTCAAAAACATCACATAAATTATAAATCTAAATCATCAAATAAATCAACAAAACAAAAGCAAGTATCAAACAATAAAACCCAAACCACTTAAAATTCTTTCTTGAAGTTAAAACATATTTGAAAACTAAATGTATTGAGAGCAATCCAACAATAAAAGAAACTAAAGTTGCCCAAATCAATGTTGGAGGCAACGTCTTTGTTCCAATAGCAATAATATTAGCCCCGAAAATCACTGGAATTGCCATTAAAAATGCAAACTTCATCGCATTTTTTTCAGACAAACCTAATAAAACTCCTGAACTAATCGTTGCTCCGCTTCTTGAAATCCCCGGAATTATAGAAACTGCTTGAGCAATTCCAATCCCTAAAACTTTCACTGAATTCATATTCCCCTTCCTAACTCCTGAAAAGCTAGTAATTAACAATAAAATCCCTGTAATTGCAAACCCAAGGGCAGTAATACCCAAACTGCTAATTGCATCAAAAAAATCTTTAATTAAATAACCTGCAATCCCTGCGGGAATAGAAGCTAAAATCAAAAACAACCCCATCCTTCCATGTTCCGTTTTAAATTTAAAAGAAAATAAATCCCTCACAATTTCTGTAATATCTCTTCCAAAATAAACAAAAACAGCCATCAAAGTCCCAAAATGCAAAGCAACCTCAAACACAAGCCCCCCGGAAAATCCAAGCAATTTCTCAATCAAAACCAAATGCCCTGATGAAGAAATTGGAAACCATTCGGTAATTCCCTGCACAACTGCAAGAATCAAGGCCGAAATTAAATCTGAAACCATCTAAATCTCAAAAAAACCACATTAATAAATCTAATCAATTTTAACTTTACAAAAAATATTCATTTCTTCTTCTTTATTTCATCAAGCAATTTCCAAAATTCATTCAAAACATCAGACCCAATCCTAAAGTTGTCAGAAATTAATTTTTCAACAATGTCATCAACCTCATTTTCATTAATCATATTTTTCTTGTAAGCAAGTAAAATTACCCCCAACGTCCCGATAGGTAAAATCCCAAAAAATTCTGCAGCCCTACGTACAGGCTTTTCGTCAATAATAACCTGCTTAGTTTTTTTCTGCAAGACAAAGGCGATAGTATCTGATTCCCCTCTTTCAATCCTAAAACTCTTTTTAACAAAATCTGACTGTTCCTTAAATTTGCTGCTAAGTTTTTCAACAACGATTAATTTCTTCCCTATAAATTCTTTAATAATCTCTACTTCGAACTTACCACCCTTTGCCCCTTCATCAACAACCTCTTCATAGACACTTCCGATTATTTCTATCCGACTAAATAACTTAATCAATAAATCTAACTTATTCAACCTGCCAAAGAAAATCAAAGGAGAAGCGTTGCTAATCATATCCTGCAAGCCTCTTAACATCTTCCCTCAGCTCGTCAACTCCATAATGATAATTTATTCCTCTTTCATGTAAAACCTCTAAGAATTCACTCAAACTTATTCCTGCAATATGCGCGGCCTTCGCAGCAGTAGCCTCATTATTCTGAAATTTCTCAATTGCTACTTCTAATCTTTTCAGTTTTATTCCCAAACTTAAAACCTCTCTCAAAACAGCAGACTTAGTAGATTTTCTATACTGAGAAATTTTAGCTATTTCTTTCAATTCTTCTTTCCCAATTCTTACAGAGACATTATTTTCCATGTATACAGATGTGGTATATTGTATTTAAATATTTCGCTGTTTTAAAAAACACATTAATAAAAAACCCTGAACTACTCAACAAAAAATCTTTAAAAGATTTAGGTGATTAGGTAAAAAATAGCCCCAATAAAAGCAACATATAACACAAATAGAAAGAAAGCCCTTAATCTAAAGATTCACTTAGCTCCAGGATGTAATCTCCACATCAGTATAAAGGTTACAATAACAATAAGTTAATAAATCTAATTAAAATATTCCAAATAGCTCTTTCTCTCTACAAATATATAAAAAATAAAAAACTAATCTTCAAAATCGGTTTCAGTCTTTAAATCCTTCACTCCCCTTATCACATCCAAAACTTCTCTCTCCTCCTCTGAAATCCCATAGAGTGCATCAATCATTTCAATGCGCTCCACAATCCCCACAAACCTGTTTCCAGGCATTATCACCTCTGCCATACAAAATAAAAAACATTTTTTATTTATATATTAATAACAAACTCCAAACCTCATTTTTTATCACAATTTTATTTATATACAAATACACTTTTTAGTAGCAAAGCACTATTTTATAAACTGAATCACTAAAAAACAGCAAAACCAAGTCACAAATTAAGAGTTAATCTTCTCTTTTATTAAGTATTACGTACCCACCAGCCACCACACAAGCGAAAGTAAAAAGTACTATAGCCCCACCCAGAAGATATGAAAAAACACGCCCTTTACTTTCAACTGCTTCCTTATAAGTCCTAATTTCAGGGGAGTTTTCTCTTTGATTTATATCTGTCCTCAACTCATCAATCATAACTTCTAACTCTCCAATCCTCTCCGCATTATGTCCAGTGTATGTCTTCCACTTCTCAGAAAATTCCTCACTTGGAGAATAAGGCAATGAAGTAGCAACATTTTCCCCAAAATTCACCTTTTCAGATTCAAGAACACTTAAAGATTTTCTAGCAAATTGAAGTGTATCTAAAGATTCAGGAACTTCGGGTATAGATGCGATTTCATAAACGCCTGCCCCACCAGCTACAAGTGCCCCAGAAACAGCAAATCCAGCGATTACATTGCGCAAATATCTTCTCATTGGTGAGCTATAATGACTTGAAGAACCAACACTTACAGGGCTAGCTACACTTTCAGAAGAACTTAACAAAGGCCCATCTCTTCCACTCATAAGCAAACCAGAACAACACAAGCTTATAAACTTTCTTCCAAATTTGTCACACTAATCAGGAATAAAAATCAAATTCAATCAGAATATCAATACCCCTATTTCTTTTTGTTCTCCACGAGTATAGCTACCAAAAATACCAGCCTTTCTTACTCAATTCTTCTGAAGTATTGGTATAATCTTTTCTCTAATTTTATCTATTATCTTATTCACGTAAATTAAATAAAAACAAAATTTAAATTATTTACCCTATTCAACATAAATCCCAGGTCTTCCCGGCTTTGTCTTTTTAGCAATGCCTGAAGGATCATACTTAGATTTATCACTAACAGAATAAACTGCAACTTCCTTCCCTATTCTAACACTCAACTTCTTAGAATCATAAAACTCAAGCTCATTAGGCAAAACATAAATATATATTTTATTAGTTTTATTTCCCCTATCTTCAACAATCTTCAAAATATTCTTCGCATCATCAATTGTTTTTTCAACCCTTCCTTCAATCTCCTCAAGTTCATCATCAATCTTTTCTTTATCAAATTCAGGCCATTCCGCCAAACTTACAAATCCCTTTCCCTTAATTTTACTCCAAAGCTCCTCTGCAATATGGGGACAAATCACAGACAACATTTTCAGAAAACTTTCAAAACTTTTCTTATCACAACCTTCCTTTAAAACATCAAACAAATTCCGGAGTTTAATCACAGCAAGATTGTATCTAAATTCTTCTAAATCTGAAGTATAATCCCTAATAGTTCTATTCAATTTACTTTCTTGTAATTTGGTCTCTTTCTTTTCCTTAAAATTATTAGCAAAATCAACAACTTGCAAAATAAATCTTAAGGATCCTTCAATACCTTTATCACTCCAATTCAAATTTTTATCAGGGCTTGCTATAGAAACTAAAAAAAGCCGAGCAGCATCCATTCCATATTTCTTAGAGATAACCTCGGGCAGAACAACATTACCATAGCTCTTACTCATTCTCCTGCCATCTTCAGCATGCAAAGTTCCTTGATTAAACAATCTAGAGAAAGGCTCATCAATTTTATTCTTTCCAAAATAACCTAAATCCCTTAATACTTTTGTGAAGAATCTAGCATAAATTAAGTGTAGAACAGCATGCTCCGCACCCCCAATATACTGATTAATAGGCATCCAATAATCAACTTTCTTGGAATCAAAAGGCTTCTTTTTATTTTTAGCATCTAAATATCTCAAATAATACCAAGAAGAATCAAAAAAGGTATCCATCGTATCTGTCTCTCTCTTTGCCTTTCTCCCACATCCAGGACATTTTGTCTCAACAAAACTTTTACTACTTGCCAAAGGATTTCCTTTTCCATATTTAACTTTCTCGGGCAATTTAACAGGCAAATTCCTTTCCAACTCAGGAACAATACCGCAAGAATCACAATAAATCATCGGAATCGGAGTTCCCCAATATCTCTGTCTGGAAATCAACCAATCCCTTAACTTATATTCAATCTTTTTCTTACCTAGATTCTTACTCTCAAGTGCTTTTGTAATATGGTTAATCGCCTCTCTATTTTGCAATCCGTCAAATCCTTCACTATTAATCAAAAAGCCAGAATCTGAATGGATCAACAACTCTTTATAAAAATCATTTTTTGCAAGCCAAGAATAAACATTTTCAGGAGTTTTTTTAGGTTTTTCATCGTTGAAAGTTGCTCCATATTTATCAATCAAATCATTTGTTTTTTTATTTAACTCCATCTCTTCTATTCTTCCATCTTTATGTTTAAATATAAAATAAAATCCATCCTTCGTAGAAAACTCGTTCCAAAACCCCTCCTTCATATTTTTTCTTATAAATTCTTTATATTCTTCCAATTTATCAAAAGAAATTTTTACCTTGAAGAAACCATTTTTTGTTTTCTCAATAATTTTAAAATCAAACTTTTCAATATCCCTCCAATTAACACCCATAATATAACTATAACTCTCATTATGAGACTTCAATACTACCGGTCTAACATCCAATCCATATTTTTTAGCAAACTCAAAATCTCTTTCATCGTGTGCAGGCACTCCCATAACAATCCCAGAACCATACCCAGCAACAACAAAATTCCCAACCCAAATTGGAATCTTCTCGCCAGTTAAGGGATGTTCTGCATAGCTTCCAGTAAAAACCCCTTCCTTATCCAACTTATCCAAATCCTCTTGCTTCACACTTTTTAATTTCCTTAAAAAATCTTTTACTCTTCCCTCATGTCCATTAGCAACCAAACTCATCAACTCTGGATGACTTGCAGAAACAACCAAAAAAGTAACTCCAAAAAGAGTATCAGGTCTTGTAGTAAACACTTTCAATGATTCACTATTCAAGATCTCATCTAACAATTCTGGAAAGTCATTTCCAACTAAGGTTTTAGAAGTAAAATGACCATAACCCTTGCCAAACTTAACAAACTTACCCCCAAATTCTTTATTATATTCCTCTGCGCTATTAATATGATAGTCTATATCATCTTCAGAAGTATAAATAACAATTTTTTCCCTTACAAGATCCTTAACATTTTTATAAAAAACATCACCATAAAATTCTTTTAACCTATCAGAGTTGCCTACCTTTCCAGGAGAAACTAAGATTAATTTCTTGATCTTCACTTTTTCTTCTCCAAGCCAACGAACCAAGAATCCTCCTCCCGCAGAAGTTCCCACTAAAACAGAGTTTTCATCTATTGGAATCTTCTCAAACTCTCTTTTCCATTCAGAATATTCAGGTTTCCAAGGAGTTGGCATTTGAGGACAATCACACCTTATCTCCCTTTTACCTAATTCTTTCTTAATCCAACCAATCCAGGCTTTTTTACTATCTGGAGTATAATCTTTATCTTTAGTTTTGTCTAGCCCAGGTGAGCCGTGAACAACAACTACATTAGAAATATTCTTATCTCTCTCGTCAATATCAAAGTCAACTTCAGTTCCCTCAGATTTCCCAATCCAATTCCTCTGCATTGCCTTAATTCTTTCAGGCCAATCTAATTTTTCAATATCCTTCAATAATTCCTCTGCATACTCTGTAGTCTTCAAGAACCATTGCTCTAATTGCCTAATCTCAACTTCTGTATCTTCATGTCTCCAGCATTTTCCCTGAACAACTTGCTCATTAGCCAAAACAGTCCTGCACTTCTCACACCAATTAACACTGGCTTTCTTCCTATAAGCAAGGCCTTTCTTAAAAAACTGAATAAAAAAATATTGATTCCATTTATAATATTCAGGATCATGACTTTTCAAGGTTTTAGACCAATCATAACTTAATCCAATCTCTTTCATCTGTTTAACATAATTAGCAATAGCGTCATCAGTAAACTTCTTTGGTTGTGCACCAGCATTGATAGCTGCATTCTCAGCAGGCAAGCCAAAACTATCAAATCCCATCGGATATAAAACATTAAATCCTTGCATCCTTCTAAGCCTAGCTTGAATATCCCCGATAGAATAATTAAAAGCATGCCCCATATGCAAACCTAAAGCAGAAGGATAAGGATACATTTCTAAAACATAATATTTCCCTTTCACCCCAACTTTACGGGATTCTTTTGCCTTGAAAATTCCCGCTTTTTCCCACTTCCTCTGCCATTTTTTCTCAATCGCTGGAAAGTCAATTATTTTCATCTCAACACCTCTCTCAACAATTTAGGAAATTCTTCAGTCCCCATATCTCCCAATGTAAAATGTCCATGATTTTTAAATCGAATTGGTTTAACTTTTAAATCCCTTGAAAAAATTTCAGCAGATTTCAAAATACCTTTTTCATCATCATCTGAAACAAAAATAATAATTTCTCCAATGTTGCTTTTAATATTTTTATTTATTTTAAATTTTAATAAATCATACAAGGGTTTATAATTTCCTGAATGAACTATTGCAGGAGCAATTAATATTAACTTCTTAACCTTCTTTCCCGTATCGCCAAGCCATCTGACTAAAAAACCACCCCCGCAACTAGTCCCTATTAAAACACTCCTTTCATTAACTTCAAATTCCTCAAACTTCTTCTTCCATTCATTATATTTTGCATTCCATGGCTCAGGCATCAATGGAGTTTCAACTTTAATTCTTTTTTCTTCCAATTTCATTTTAATCC
This sequence comes from Candidatus Pacearchaeota archaeon, assembly GCA_030699205.1. GTDB lineage: Archaea > Nanobdellota > Nanobdellia > Pacearchaeales > GW2011-AR1 > SICU01. Next base: position 2,439 of record JAUYJY010000006.1, on the reverse strand, counting down.
AAGGAATCCAATGTTTATCGTACGTTCTTCTCTCCTCATCCATCGCCTTCTCTCTATTCGAAGGGCAACCGTGAATTATTATAACATCCATACACCATTATAAAAAACCACAGATTTAAAACTTGTTATTAAATGGACTCGCGAGTTTTAAACCCACGAATTTCGTATTAGCAACGTTTAAAACTTTCCAAATATAATAATAAGTAAACAATGAACAACAGAAAAAAACTTGAAATATTTTTAGAATTCTTAATCTTCGGAGTGATTATGGGAGTAATAGAAGACGTAATTGCCTTAAAATTTGCAACGTCATACTCTATAGATTCAAGGGCAATTTTTCTTGCAATAATAATAGCAATCCCCTTCGCATTTATTGGAGAAGTAATTATAGACAATAAAAAATTCAAAAAAACCCTAAGCAAAAATAAAAAAATAAGAAGATTAGAAATATTCGCAGAATTCCTCTTAGCAGGTATTTTGCTTGGAGTAATAGAAGATTTATTAGCAATCTTCCTAATCTCCGGAGAACCATTCTCATTAACAATTCTTGGAATAGTAACATTAGTAACAATCCCATTCGCAATAATCGGCGAGATTATTGTAGACAAACAGGATTTAATCTCCTGCAAGATACAAGAAACCTGTTAAACACAATTTAAATATTCAAAACCCCTATATTACAGATGATAACCTCACATTTATCCGGAGAAAAAATAACCTCAACATCAACAGAAGCATTCTCCTTATTTGAAAAATCCCGCTTCGGAGAAAAGAAAAACAGCAAAATAGAATATTCATTGGTTGAAACCCTTTACTTATTACAAAAAAATAAACTCTCAATTTTACAAAATAAAAAACAAATAGATTTTGATGCTTTATTAAAGAAAGTAAAAAGAACAGACAAAAGAATTGAAACAAAACTCCCTGTATACACTGCATTAAGAAATCGTGGCTATATATTAAAAACAGCATTAAAGTTTGGAGCAGACTTCAGAGTATACAAAAAAGGTATAAAGCCAGGACAAGACCACGCATTATGGGTTTTATTCTGTGTCAGAGAGCAAGAAAACCAAACATGGTATGACTTCGCAGCAAAAAACCGTGTCGCACACTCAACAAAAAAGAAACTTTTAATAGGAATTGTAGATGATGAATCAGATGTCACCTTCTATGAAGTTTCATGGGTAAAGCCATAATATTTATAACAGCCCCCTCTATGTAACTACATGCCAGATATGCAAAAACTAAATGAGAACAAGCAAAAAATACTTTATCTTATTCAGTCCAAAGGTCCCTCTCTCCCAACAAGAATTGCTAACGAAACGAAAATCCAGCCGCTATTTGCGTCTGCATTTCTCGCAGAAATGGTCTCTGAAAAAATCTTAAAAATCTCAAATATGAAAGTCGGCTCTTCCCCTATTTATTACTTAAAGGGACAAGAAGAAAAATTAGAAAATTTTATAGAACATTTAAACCACAAAGAAAAAGAATCATTCCTTCTTCTAAAAGATAAGAAAATCCTTGAAGACCAAAAACAAGAACCCGCAATCCGTGTAGCCCTAAGAAAAATTAAAGATTTTGCAGTGCCCGTTCCAGTAAGAGTTGATGGAGAAATAAGACTTTTTTGGAAATTTTTTTTAATACAAGAAAGTGAAACAAAAAACCTAATAGAATCTGTGATATTAAAAAAATCAAATTCTGAAAAACAAGAAATCCAAGAGATACCAAAACCTCAGATTATTGAAAATACCCAAATAAACCCTGAAAGATTATCAGATAATCTCCAAGAAAATACATTAAATATATTTGAAAAATCAAAAATCCCCCAAGAACAGTCAATGCAGAAAATCCCCCAAGAACAGTCAATGCAGAAAACCCTTTCCCAACAAATACCCGAAAAAATGCAGGTAAAAATCCAGCCAATTCAAACAGACAAAGAACCAATTAACAAAAAACAAAAAATACCTCCCCAAGATTCAGAATTTGCCCAAACCATAAAAAAACACTTATTAAAAAACAATATCGAGATTATGGAAGAAATCTCTTCAAAGAAAAAAGAGTTCATATCAAAAGTCACCTACACCGATTTATTATTCGGCAAACAGGATTTTTATTTAATTTCAAAAGACAAAAAGAAAGTAACTGAAAACGACCTTGCCCTTGCATTGCAAAAAGCACAAAGTGAAAAAATGCCCGCACTCATCGTCTCTTCAGCCGAACTGGAAAAAAAAGCAAAGGAGTATTTAGAGGAATGGAGAAACCTCATTAAATACAAGAAGATTTAATCAATTATTCAAACTATAGTCTAAGACATTTATAATTGAAAGGTATTTGTCTTAGACTATTAGCGGAAGAACAAAAAACTGTTCAAAATATGGACAATTCTGTTGATTAGCACAATTGTTTTCAGAATTGTACAGATAGAGAATTCTGGACAAA